>NZ_AQXL01000124.1 GCF_000376225.1 Effusibacillus pohliae DSM 22757 | reverse complement strand
AGTTTAACGCCAAGGAAAACCCCGATCATCTGAAATGGCTGCACACGATGATTTCCAATGCCAAAGCGTTTATCGGCGGTACTTACCATGGCTTGGCTTCCAAGCACCTGCAATCGTATTTGGATGAATTTTGCTTCCGCACCAACCGCAGACGGTTTGAAGGCCAGTTGTTCAATCGACTGCTGACAGCCTGTGTTTCAACCGACACCATCACCTACCAGAAGCTCACATCATGACCTTAGCGGAGCTAACTTGATATTCAAATTTACAAATTTTTAGAGACGTTAATATCTCAAATAAAACCATATCAAACTCCGTATCGATATCCAACGATCTTTCTTTTGGCATCAAATATCCAACTGTTTCATAAGTCAAGAAGGTACGCTGTTTCAATAACCAGTCCGACTTGGCCACATAAACCGCCCCATTGAGTACATATACTTTTGCTGCATCCTGTCTGCGCGTCGGTGCTGTTTCAGTAACCAACAGCGGGGTCATCCGATGATCGTTTTCTAATACATACATCCAACAGGGACTTTTCTCGGATTCAGTCAAAGTGACGCAGGCATTGGCTGATTGCTGAATACACCGTTCAATACACCCGTCGATATCCTGGGCGGTTCGCAAAGGCGAAGTGGGTTGCAACAACACCACATAATCATATTCTTCCGGCAGAACTTGCATTGCATGGAGCACAGGTTCAATGCCGGGCGTGTCATCCTGCGCCAGTTCGTATGGTCGAACAAATGGCACTTCGCATCCCCATTCCCTGGCAATAGAGATAATCTCCGGATCTTCTGAAGAGAGAATGAGGCGGTCTATATACTTTGATTTTTTCGCTTCTTCAATTGTCCAAGCAACCAACGGTTTCCCCGCCACACATCTTATGTTTTTGCGCGGCACTCCTTTTGACCCGCCACGGGCGGGTATAATGGCCAGGACTGTTTTTCCCTCTATCACCTGAATACCTCCCAGAACTCCCCGTTGGCCCGTTCAAAATCCTCTTTCCTTCCAATATCAAGCCAATATTCACGAATGGGAAATACCACGGTCTCACAATTTAATTCAATTAACTTATCAAAAAGAGTTGGCATATCGAAAAACTCGTCCTGGGGGATCAGGTCCAGCGCTTCCGGTTCCAATACATAAATTCCCGCATTGACAAAAAACTTTTGCACCGGTTTTTCATCAATCCCGACAAGCCGAGACTTGTCCACCTTGACTACTCCATATGGAACCTGAAAATCGTATTCACGGACGCACATTGTGGCCTGCGCCCGGTGTTCCATATGAAAATCAAGCAATTGCTGAAAATTCACTTTCGTCAGCAAATCCCCGTTCATCACTACGATCGGTTTGTCCGGTTTTTCCGGAAGCAAGCCCAGGGCTCCGGCAGTTCCCAGCCGCTTTTCCTCACGGACATAGTGAATCTCGACTCCCCAGCGGGAACCGTCACCGAAATATTCTTCGATCATCTCGGCCTTATAATTGACCGCCAGATAAAATTTGCGAAATCCATGTTCGATAAAATTTTCCATGATCGTTTCAAGAATCGGTTTGCTGCCCACCTTCAGCAGGGGCTTTGGAAAGAGATCGGTCAGAGGACGCAGGCGACTACCCAAACCGCCCGCCATCAGGACCACCCAGTTATCGCGGCAATTTCCCTTTAACAGATCGTCTAATGTCTCAATTCCCACCAGTCGTCCTTGCTCGTCCACAATCGGAATCTGATGCAACCGTTTCAGTTTCATGATGGCGAGAACCGTTTGCCTCGCCTCATTGGCGCGAGCAGTAATCGGATTTGGGTTCATGACGGTTTCGACAGGATCATCGAGACCGATTCCCCTGAGAATACCTCGGCGGATATCCCCATCCGTTACCGTGCCAAGCAAACGATGGCCCTCATCAACAACCAAAGCAATTTTCATCGCTCCCGCATCAATAATTTCAATCGCCTTTAAAATAGGAGTTGATGGGTAAATAGAAATTTTTTTCCATCTCATCATCGTTGAACCTCCTTTGCCGGCACCCCGACAACTGTAACTCCCTCGGCCACATCATTCAATACCAGGGCCCCCGCGCCAATGATGCTGTTCTTTCCTATGCGGACCCCTTGGATCACCGTCGCCCCCGTTCCAATATGCACTTCGTCCCCTACCTGTACCCCGCCGGAAAGCGTCACCCCGGGGGCCAGATGCACATGGTTCCCTATGGCACAGTCATGATCAACCGACACTTTCGTGTTTACAATCGTATTGGCCCCTATCGAGCTGCCGGTTTGAATAATTGCCCCCGCCATAACTTGCACACCTTCCGCCAATTCTGCCTCCGCCGAGATCACGGCCGATGGATGAACCACGCTTGTAAACTCGTATCCCAATCCTTTAAACGATTCAAATATTCGCTTTCGCAGATCCGGGGCAGCCACCGATCCGATCCCGTTCACCAATTCAATTGAATCGGCAGGGTATTCCAAAATTGTGTCATCATTCCCGATACACCGGATCCCTAGCAGGGATTTTCCAAAAAACTCTCCAACTGGAACGGTAACACCAAGCACCTTCCGATTTTGAAGCAACAGCGTGTCAATCAATACTTTCGCATGACCGCCTCCGCCGAGGACAATCACAGGCCGGCTCATAGGCTCACCTTTTCATCGGCTTGATAGTTTTTTTTCGCTTGCTTCCCTAACCACTCCCAGTACAGCATTGGTGAAATGCCGTCACCTGGGCGCTTGATGGTCAGATTGTGTTCAGTGAACAATTCCCCTTTCTCAATTATTCGTGCAGCCACGAGACTTTTCCTGGCCGCGACCATGTTTTTGAATTCTGAGCCTGCAGGATACTTGCGGGCCGACCCTAAAGCTTCCTCCACCTCCCGAATCGACCTCACCATCGCCTTCAATTCTTCGGGTTCCAGCGAAGCTTTGTGGTCAGGGCCTGGAAGATCTCTGTCAAGGGTAAAATGTTTTTCGATCACAACCGCTCCACGTGCCACGGCAGCAATGGGAATTGCAATGCCGGAAGTGTGATCTGACAATCCGACCGGTAATCCAAAAGCAGCCTGCAAAGTATCCATCGCCCGAAGATTTACATCTCTGACCGGGGCTGGATACTCTGTCGTACAGTGGAGCAAGATTACTCGTTCTTGCAATGCCCGTTGTCCCTCTTCGGAACAAAACGCCTGACAAAAAGCGGCTAGCGAAGGAGTTACATCCGGCTTGGTATACCCAAAGGCTAAAACCCCCAACGCCATTTCCACTTCCCCCAAGGTACTCATTCCGGTTGATAGAATAATCGGTTTACCGGACCGTGCCGCGTTCAACAACAGCGGGGCGTTCGTAATTTCGGAAGAAGCGATTTTAAGCCGCGGGAGATCAAACCTGTAGGCCAACAAATCGACACTTTCGAGATCAAAAGGGGTCGACAAAAACTCAATGCCTTGTTCATGGCAATATTTGATCAAAGACAAATGAGCCGCTTCGTCCAATTCCAGTTTCTTCAGCATCTCCAGTTGCGATTCGTTCTGATCGGTCGTTTTCGTCTGATACTCTGCCTTTGGCGCAGTTCGACTGACTAGTTTCTCGGCTTTAAAAGTTTGAAACTTCACTGCATCGGCCCCGGCCTCGGCTGCGGCATCAACCAATTGTTTCGCCATTTCCAGCGAACCGTTATGGTTCACTCCTACTTCAGCGATGATATAGGCTCTTTGCGAGATTGGCATCTCGTTCAGCTCACCTCAAAAAAATGTTTTTTCAGCAATTTTTCCGGATCTTGAATTTCCTTAAGAACTGTTACGATTTTTTGTGAACTTTCTCCGTCCCCGTATGGGTTAACGACATTTGAACAATCTATCAAAAATGATTTTCGGATCGCTTGCACAATCTCATCCATTTTCGGTTGGCAATTGATTACCGAAGACGCTTGCAAGCGTCCTTTTTGCCGCTCTCCAATATTCACAGTCGGTGTTTTCAACGAAGGTGCCTCATAGAGACCGCTCGATGAATTTCCTACCACAGCATCCACCTGAGCGATGGTGCTCAAATACCGGAGTTGCCCCAAAGATGTATAAGCCTTGGCATTGGAATGTGTTGCAACATAATCATCGATCATCCGAATTAAAGACCGTCCCCCAGTATCCGAATTTGGCTTCGTAAAGATTAACCCTACATTATTACCAAGTATTTCCAGAGCTTTCAAGAGCTCTCGAAACTGCTCAGCCGGACAATCAGAATCCAATGTGGCAGGATGAAAGGTAATGAGTAAATTTCTGGATAAAAACTTAAAATCGAGCTCTTTCTCCAGCTGTTCCCGTGTGAGTAATTTCAGCCTTTTTATTTGATCAATTCCGGGGCTTCCAACATTGAAAATGTAGTCCGGATTTTCTCCCAGTTGGCGAACTCTTTTGGCAGCTGCATCATTTGTCACAAAATGCAGGTGGGACATTTTGGTGATACTGTGGCGAATCAACTCATCATACGCACCTTCGGTTGTGTCGCCTCCCGCAATATGAGCAATCGGAATCTTGGCAACCATTGCAGCCTGGGCTGCCGCAAGAATTTCATACCGATCTCCTAACAGCACCAGAAAGTCGGGCCTCAACCTGGCCAAGGCATCGGCAAAACCAATCACACCGAGACCGATGGACTTCGCTATCCCGACAGGCGTGTCACTCGACAAGAGCATTTCTACTTTTTCATTGATAAAAAACCCGTCTTCTTCAATAATTTTGTAAGTTAATCCAAATTCCGGAGAACAGTGCATTCCCGTAACAATAATTTGGAGCTCCAGTTCCGCGTCATCCTGAATCATTTTCATCAACCAGTAAAGCAGCCCATAGTCTGCTCGGGTTCCCGTTACCACACAGATTTTACGCCGACGCATAGTCCCCTCCCAGAAACACGCTGCTCGGAATGTTAATGATACGTTGTTCCAGGCGCTCCGCCACCGTCAGGTCCATTCTGGGGCAAGCGCTGAACATTGGCAGTTTGTGCATCAAGGTCCAAGCGGGACGGGCCATAATTCCATGTTGGTTCATGAACTCCAGCAAATGGTTCTTCTCTGCGGCCTGGTGGCCATCGAGCAACAAAACATTTAACCAATAATTGCTGTATGCAAAGTCAGGCTCTGTAAAAAATTTGACCCCATTGACTGGCTTGAAAGCTTCCTGATACCGTTTGGCCAAGGACCTCTTCTTTTCCAGAAAAGATGGAAGTTGTTCCAGCTGAGCACACCCCAACGCTGCATTCAGATTGGGAAGGCGGTAATTATACCCGATTTGGTCGTGATAAAATGCCCACTGATGCGGGAGTTTGGCCGTGGTTGTCAAATGTTTGGCCTGTTTTGCCAAGGATTCATCATTCGTTAGGATCGCTCCGCCTCCCCCTGTGGTCACCACCTTATTCCCATTAAAGCTCAGTGCTGCCACCCGTCCCCAGTTTCCCGTGTGACGCCCTTTATAATAAGACCCGAGTGACTCGGCCGCGTCTTCCACTAGTTCCAGTTTAAATCGGTGGCACAGTTCCACCAGCGGATCCAAATCGACAGGATGCCCAAATGTATGCATCGGTACAACCGCTTTTATTCGCCGACCCGTTTGTTTGTTAAAGCAACCGTCTGAACGAACTTCCGCAATCTCTTGCAGGTAAACAGAGAGTTTATAGGGATCCAGTCCCAGCGTTTTCTCTTCGCTGTCGACAAAATGTGGGATCGCTCCACAATAAGTGACCACATTAGCCGTAGCGACAAACGTCAGCGCCGGCACCAAAACCTCATCGTCTTTTTCAACACCGACCAGTTTGAGGCAAATATGCAAGGCCGCCGTGCCGTTGACGACCGCAACCGCCCGTCTGGTTCCCGTATACTCCGCCAGCAGCCTCTCAAATCGGTCTACGAACTTACCGACCGATGACACCCATCCCGTATCCAAACATTCCTTCACATAGTTCCATTCATTGCCGGAAAAAAACGGTTCATGCAAACCGATGAACTCGCGATCTTTTGGCAGACAGTCCCTGATGGTTTTCAAGACAGCGTGGAAGTTGATCTTTCCTGTCATATGTTATAGAAATCGGCTTTGTAGCGGTTCAGATTCTCAGGGTTCATGAACCACTCGACCGTTTCCTGCAACCCCCTTCTCAAACCGTCTCGCCCGCCGTAAACAGGCTCCCAGCCAAGCAGACGTTTGGCTTTCGTATTGTCAGCCCAAAGGCGCTCGACTTCGCTTTTTTCCGGTCTCAGACGAACCGGATCGGTTACAATCTCGACTTCTGTTCCCATCACGTCCGCGATCAGCCGCACTGTCTCTCCGATGGAAATCTCATAGTTGCTGCCGATATTGATCACTTCCCCAACGGAGCTGTCCGATTCGGCAACGGCGATAAATCCCCGCACCGTGTCCTTGATGAAATTAAAATCCCGTGTTGGATGGAGCGCACCCAGTTGGATCTGCCTTTTCCCGCTGGCAATTTGCGTGATAACGGCCGGGATAATGGCCCTTGCAGACTGACGGGGACCGTATGTATTGAATGGACGGATGATGGCAACCGGCGTATCAAACGATTGGTAAAAGGACATGGCAATCTGGTCGGCACCGATTTTGCTGGCCGAATAGGGAGATTGTCCCTGCAGCGGGTGATTCTCTGTTATCGGAACAAATTTTGCCGTTCCGTACACTTCACTGGTCGAAGTGTGAATGACCTTTTCGACCCCCAGTTCCCGTGCAGCCTGCACGACGTTCAGCGTTCCTTTCACATTGGTATCCACGTAGGTATCCGGCGAATGATAGGAATAGGGTATAGCAATCAAAGCGGCTAAATGAAACACAACATCGCACCCTTGCATAGCCTGTCGAACCCCATGTGGATCGCGAATGTCCCCGGCAAACACGTCCAGCTGATCCCGGATTTGCCGAGGAAAGGTATCCAGCCACCCCCAGGAATTAAACGAATTGTAATAGACAAAAGCCCTGACATCATGTCCTCTTCTTACAAGCTCTTCGGTCAGATGGGAACCAATAAAACCGTCGGCGCCAGTAACCATAATTTTTTTGTTTTTTAGATTCACCTTCAAACCTCCCTGTATGCCGGACACAAGTTTGCTACGAACGGTGATTTTGATTCAAAATGCTATCCCTAAAACTGTGCACTGGCAGATCGGCAAAACTTTGAACCACTGACAGGAGATCTACTTCGCTAACCCCATGAATTCGAGCGCCTCCCTCCGTTGCATTCAAAAATAATCTGTCGGGATGCCGACGGCATTTTCGTTCGATCCACTTCCGATAGATTTCCCAACTCAGACTCGTTCCGATCATACCTCCGCCATATGCTTCCGTTTGATAGATTGGCTGCGGTTGGGGTGCCTGATCATATACAGTGTTTGACGCGTGTGAGCGGCCATTCGTGTATGCCAAGTCCTGACCGACCAGAACAATCGGATTGCACCCCAACTGGATCAGGACATCCAATCCGGCAGTTGCAACCGATCCGCCGGTCTCAACAAGATTGTATCCCAACTCGTTCGCCCAAGACTCGGTTTCCGGGACTCCTTTTTGAAATGCATAGATTTTGGGCCCTTTATGCTGCCTGAATACAGATTCATGTACAGTCGGAAACAGGATCAGCGGTATTTCAACATCAACATCTTTCAATTGCTCCGCCACTCTTGGATGAGGATCGGTCAGAATCATCAAATCAGGTTCAACCCCCATCCCAATCAAAGCTTTTACCGCTGTTCCCACTGACAAAATGAATGCTTTTCCCTTCACCTGCGACAGCAAATGACCGTTCCGATCAAGGGAAGGACCTGCCGCAACAAGTATACCGGGGATGCCGTAAAATTGCTGAAAATACTGCGTAACATTCGGCAAACCGCCGACCCGCTCCTGATGAAACCGAAGGTTCTGCTTGATTAACTGCGTGTCAGCTGCGCTTCCGCTCAAAACTTTCCATTCTTCAAGCAGTCGTTTGACCTCCGCCAACTCATCAGGGATTCCTTGTAAAGACGGCGTGTGAATCAGCAATCTTCCGTCCCTTTCCAAAACAGCTTCCATACTTCTCGCAAAAGTGGTTACCCATGAGTTCGAATCGTCCGGAAACACAATCTCCAACCGTCGATCACCTAAAAACCATAGATCTCTCACTTCCAAAGCTGTGCAAATAGCGGGTAGCGAAGCCTCAAACACGATTACGTGGGTACTGGATCCCACACGGTTTAGGACAGCCTCCACATGATACCCGAACCCAAACCCGTAGATTAGAATGTAAGTTTCGTCTGCCCGGAGGTCACCCGCAAAGCGTTCCGCTTCTTTTACCGGATCGTAGCGGCTGTGTAGATAGGTGCGAGTATCGGGCAAATATCCGGTAACCGCTCCCGCCCTTGAAGCCTCAACTCCCACTCTTTTCCCTTCCGTTCTGAGAACAGACGTATTGACTTTTCCTGCCAACCGATTGAGATTGAGCTCGAAGTACGTCATCGTTTTCTTGTACCTTGCACCTAACTTTTTTTATCAAAAAAATAGGAATGATCTTTTACTTGATCATGATAGTAGTTTTGCACACCATTCCGGAGTTTTTGACACGTTTCCAGGTCTTCCAGCACTGCTTTTCGTTTATGTTTCAACAATTCCTCTTCTTTCAGGATCCATTGATGGGATTCCGCCAAAAACGCTCTTGTCTCCTCATCGGGCCGGAACCCTTTTCGCTCTTCCTTCTCGTAAGCTTCCATCAAGATTTGGCGCTGATGATAAAGCAAGGGAAGCTGATCCCATCTGTCATTCGCCAAATCTTCATATATTCGTCTCGAGGTTTGAAGAATTTCAGAAGCAAGTTGCTTACATGTGTTCATGTTTGGTTTCCTGTCCCTTTACAAGTTTTGCAGCCTCGGCAAACCCTTCATAGAGTTCCTTCAAATGTTGGCTGACCTCTTCTATAATGCTCTGATCCTTTTTGAGATTCGCTTCAATTAGCCGGCGTTGCAAATATTGATAGATACTAAGCAAATTCTGGGCGAGTTCGCCGCCGACATCCCGGTCCAATGTCACAATCAATTCATTGATAATGTTTTGGACACGGATGATCTTTGCGTTGCCTGTCTCATAGTTTTGTGTTTGCAGCGCGTGAATCGCTTCTTTGCAAAACCGGATGGCTCCTTCGAATAGCATGAGCAGCAGTCTCTCCGGTGTTGCCGTCTGGACAGCCATATTCTGGTACACCTGATAGGGTTGATTCAAGATCATCGAAACTCCTCTCCCTCATCTGCCAACTCGTTCAGTGCCTTTTCCAGATAGTCCCGAACCCTTCGCGAGGCTTCCCAAATCCCGCTGTACAGGATTCGTCCGTTTTCCGTTACCCGGATCGCTTTCTGAATCTGATTCTCCCCCGGAGGTTCTTCCGAAAGTTTACCTTTGGTTACCACAAGCAAGACTTGTTGCAAGAGTAAATCAATCAACCGGCTTTGGTTGAGTGTTTGGATCAACTTGTCAATCCGGTCCAACTTTTCTACGTATACACTTGCCTTTTTGGGTTTGATCTTACGGACTTGATAGACTTCCCGCAGGCGGCTGTTGTATTCAATCGCCATTCGGGATAAACGTCCCAGTTGATACAGGTTCCTAATGGACTTCTTGAGCCTGCTTCTGAGTTGTGTCAAATCAGGCGGCTGATAGGAATGAAGAATCTGTGCAATTTTTTCCGAGACCCCGATCGATTTCTGACAGTAGGTTTCGACCACTTGCGAGAGGGTACTGATTTCAGTGCCGCGAATCTTCGCCCCACCCTCCGTCGCATCAATAAATTTCCTTTCCCCTCTTCGCAGTTCGATCTGATCTTCAAACCATCTTCTGAAGTAATCCAACGGTCGGTCTGTGAGAACAGGCCGTCCATCGATTCCTTCCACAAATTTCATCCCCTTGCTGGCATCGAATTCTTTCTGGATGTTTTCAAAAATGGTCCCTGCCGCGTGGGAACGTCCATCAGGATACGCCAAATCCTGGCCGATGAAAACAATCGGATCACCTCCCATGCGACAAGCCAGGTCAAATGCAGCCGTGGCGACCGATCCCCCGTAACTGACACCTCCCTTGGCTTCAACACACTCGAGAAATTCATGAATGACATATTCGGTCGAACCTGCTACCGAAAAACCGTTTCCGCCATACTCGGCCACAATTTTGTAATGGGTGGTGGGGAAAATCACCAGCGGTATCCCCCGTTCCTCGATTCCCGCAAAGTGCTGATAATTTTTTTCCGATCCGTCCAATGCCACCACCAGATCGGGCAGGATCCCCTGCTTCAGCAACACCCGCAGTGCGGTATCAACACAGATGATCACCGCTTTCTCTTTTGCCTGATGCAACAGGTGTACGTTTTTGTTCAAGGATGGACCGGCTGACACAATGATGATCGGTTGTTTGACAAACTGGTCAAACAACAGGTTGATACCTGGCCGTTTTACCAAGGCAGGCAGATTATAGATAAAATTGCGGGTCCAATCATGCGAAAATAACAGCAACGTTCTTTGATCCATTCGGATATCGTTGGCTTCCTCAAGAATTCGCGCTTCCATATCGTTGCAGAATGATGCAAAAATCCGCCTGTAGGCAGGCCAGACCAGCACGGAAACATCATAAAACAGATCCGACAAAATCCGTTCCGCCTTAATACCACTGTGTGATAAAGATTCTTCAACACTGAACGCGATGCGGGGATCTGCCAATTCTTCCCGAAGGTCCAACGTTTGCAAGGCACAGCGAAAAATCTCCAGCGACGGCTCAATGACCAGTAGCATCCCCTCTGAATCCAAATGATTCCTTAATTTTTGCAGGGGATACCCCAAACCCATTCCGATCAGAATCGCTCCTGACTTCAGCTCGGGTTCCTGTTCGGCCCACCACCGATCCAATTCCGCTTTTGGGTTATAGCGGCTGTGCAGGTAACCGGCGGCTCCACCTGTATCTACATACAATGTCATGCCCTCGGTACGGCTGGCTTCCGTTAAACAGGATACGGGCCCTGGATTTAGCCTTTCAGTCAATTTTTTATATAATTGCGGATGATATTCTTCCAGTACGCGAAGGTTTAGTTCCCAAACGCTCATATCCATCACGCTTTCGTCATGATCTCCTCACATTCGGCGAATAACGGGATCAGTTCATATTCGCAAATATCGGCAATGCTGATAATGTCTCTTCGTTCCATGGCACTCACCAGAACCAATAGTTGCTCAACATACCGGTCGTGCCACGCTTCGAATGCCCGTCGCACAATTTCATCGGAAGAGACGTTCGCCAATCCGTGTGAAACCTGTTCCATCCATTCCAGCCCATCGGACATTTCGTTCAACAGACGAAAGGATTCCCCGTCCCGTCCGGCATGGATATTCTCCGCAACAGACAGGCAGGCGGACTGCAATTTGGGTAGATATTCAATTGCCGTTTTAATTGTGTCAATGATCAGACTGTCCACAGTAGTTGTTGTAATTACCGCAGCGGAAACTTCGTCAAGCGCCATTGAATCCAAATAATCCGGCGATATTCGAACTCCGTTGATTGAAATCCCGGAGATGACTTTTTGCTGTTCCGCCATCTCCCGCATCAGGGATTGATAGACTTCGGAAAAAGACCCGTATGGATATTCCGATACGTTTCCGTCCAATTCCACGATCAATTTTTTTCTCTCTTCCACATAATACCCTCCCTTTGGTCCTCTCCGGACTCTCACTAGCCCTTTGCGATGCAAGGCACTCATCTGTTCACGCACATAGGACGGAGTCAGATTCAATTCTTTTGACAGGAAATTGGACGTCACTGGACTTGAATACGATGCCTTTTTTTCTTTCAATACCTGCAGCAAAACGAGTTGGACATTCGTTTCCATGCCATTACCTCGACACGAGTCGACATTTTGAGGTCTTAAAAAACGGGCTCTTTACCAGAAGCCCATTTTTTAAATCACCCCAGCCGGGATTGCAGGAAAGCTCCCTGGGATGAATTCTGCTGTAGCATAACTTCCAAAGCGGAAAATTGTCGTTCCAACATTTTCTGTGTCATGTCCAGATGACGGTTAAAGGCGTCAATTCTCATATCGTAATCACTCATCTGCTTGGTCAAAAGATCGATTCGGCTGGGCAGCAATCCGTTCGGCGCACTGGTTGTGCCGTAATTCACTGTGGAAGTGTCTGTCAGCAGCAAAATCTTATTGTACAGCGTGGCAGCAAAACCAGCGGCCGATCCGGTATCGGCCGGATCAAGGCGACCGTTCCCGTTTGTATCATTGAAGAATATCTTCATGACTTCGGTGGGATTTTTGGTCAACGCGTCGCGCAGCTTGGATTCATCGACCATCAAATGGCCTGATTTCCCATAGTCGCCTCCTTCGTCAACCTGAATGCCAATTGA
Source organism: Effusibacillus pohliae DSM 22757 (assembly GCF_000376225.1). Taxonomy (NCBI): domain Bacteria; kingdom Bacillati; phylum Bacillota; class Bacilli; order Caryophanales; family Alicyclobacillaceae; genus Effusibacillus; species Effusibacillus pohliae. Next base: position 70,344 of record NZ_AQXL01000124.1, on the reverse strand, counting down.
GTACAAAGTTTTATAAATGGTGCTTCCCGTATACGTTGCGCCCGTAATGCTTCGCATGGCCGACTGGATCTGGATCAGTGCACTGTCTGCCCGCAACAGCCCTTTGCTCATCCCCACATCAGACGTTGCATTGGGGATGGGCTTTTCCGTCAAGCGGGTTTGAATCAGATCCAGCGTTGAATTGTACTGGTTGACAAAGTCTTTGACTGCCTGTACGCTCGCATCCAGATCCGCATCAATGGTCAGCGTCGCAGTACCCGGAGTAGCCGATGTCCCTTTCAACAGGTTCAAACTGACCCCATTGATCACATCGGTCAGGTTGGTATTTGATTTTCGCGTGATGGCGACCCCGTTTACTGTAAACTGCGCATCCTTCCCAACCGCATCAGGATTTGTGGAATCGGGAATCAAATTGCCACCGGCATCCACCAACCCTAGATTGCCGGCCCCAAAAATATTGCTTACATCATTGATGATTTTAACGCTGTGCCCTGATCCTGTTTCCGAAGTGCTCAGAAATAGCGTATTGTTCACAACTGTTGCCTTTATCTTCATCAGTTGGGGAGAAGCGGTATTATCCAACGCACTATTAATCCGATTGGCAATCGCATTCAGATTGTCGGAAGCGTTAATCGTGATGGTCTGGGATTGTACGCCGTCCACCACGATATTGAACGTTCCCGAATAGCCTAAAGCTCCAGTTGTTGGATTTGTGATTTTGGCGGTCTGATCGGCAGAACGGCCTGTTAACGCGGTGGCCAACTGGGTGATTGTGATCGAATAGGTGCCCGGAGTTACAGTAGCTTGGTTTGTAACTGTTGCAGTTGCTACGGTAGCGTCACTGGAAGTAACTTTTTTCTTTTGAATCACCGCCGGATCGGTCAACGCTTGCAGCTTGCTTTGCAGGGCCAGTAGGGAAGAGTTGATCTCGCCATATAACCCTTTTTTTAATTCAAGCAGATGCTGCTGCTGCTTCATTCGTATCAGTGGCTGTGATTCAATCTGCATTAACTGATTGATCAATGCCTTGCTGTCCAGGCCCGATACTAACCCGCCTAATCCTCCCAAACCGGTAATACCCATGGAATCACCCCCTAAATTTTTCGGTCAACAATAAGCCCCACCATTTCACGCAATTCGGCAGCCACCTTCAGAACTCCTTCCGGAGGCAACTGGTAGAGGACCTTCTTTCCATCCTGTTCAACCAACTGGACAACGACATGTCCATCCTGCGACGTGACCTGATATCTCAGATTCGAATCGAGCGCCTCAAACACTTTGTTCAGCTTTTCGACTGCATCTTCTACGAAGCGTGGGTCCTGTTCGTCCTGTGCTGTCAGAGCCTCATCTGCCCCACCCCGATCGGGATGACTCATTTTTCTCTCCCGGTGGATTTCCGCTTGTGCGATTGGATCCGGTCTCCCTACCCGGTTCATCTGCATGATTGCTCACCTCTATGCCGCAGATATGACAAGGGGCTGGCCGGCAGAAGCCAGCCAGCCCTCAGACGGCAATTTAACGAAGGAGTTGCAGGACGGTTTGCGGCGCCTGGTTCGCTTGTGCCAGCATGGATGTACCTGCTTGGACAAGAATTTGGTTCTTCGTGAACTTGACCATTTCAGCCGCCATATCCACATCGCGGATACGGGATTCAGCAGCCGTCAGATTTTCGGACGCAGCTTGCAGGTTGTTGATCGTATGCTCCAGACGATTCTGGATCGCGCCCAGATAGGAACGTTGTTGCGATACCACATTGATTCCTTTGTCAACATAGGAGATCAAGGCGGAAGCGATCGATTTTTGCTGGCCTGCAGAACCGTTGGCGATCGACAGATATTTGGTCGAAATGGACAACTTGGACGCACTCATAGATTTAACGGTAAGTGTGATGGTTTGACCGGAGTTAGCGCCGATTTGGAACTTTTTATTGGAAAAGGTTCCATCGAGCAGGTTCATGCCGTTGAACTGGGTGGTTTTTGCAATCCGGTCCAATTCGCTTTTCAACTGGGTCAACTCGTCTTTAATTTTGGCACGGTCCCCGGTGGTGTTCGTGTCGTTGACCGCCTGAACAGCCAGTTCGCGCATGCGCTGCAGAATGCTGTGGGATTCGTTCAGCGCACCTTCAGCCGTTTGGATCAAGGAAATGCCGTCTTGCGCGTTGCGTACGGCCTGGTTCAGGCCGGCAATCTGCCCGCGCATCTTTTCGGAGATCGCGAGACCAGCCGCATCGTCACCTGCGCGATTGATCCGATAACCTGAAGACAGTTTTTCCAGAGACTTTTGCAGGTTCGCATTGTTCAATGCAAGTCTGTTTTGGGCAAACAAAGCTGAAATGTTGTTTTGAATCCGCATGAAAAACATCCTCCTTGATTGTTAATCTGACGGCATCCATGCCATCCTATGTTTAGTGAATTCTCAGCGGGCCGGCCCCAAACCGAGAAATCTCTCACTACCCTTTTTATCGGACACTCTTTTCAATATTTAACTTTTGTTTTTTGAAAATCATCAGCCTATATCAGCGTAAAATCGAAACCTGCTTTGAATATCTTTTTCTTTCAACCATTTATCTCGCCGATTCATCTCTGTCCTTCTTGGAAGCAAGTTGCATGATTTCCGACAAACGATCCGCCGCATCCCGGGACAGCTTCGCATCTTGATTGACGCAGCGAATCTCATCATAAATTTCACGGCGAAGTATGTTGATTCGATCCGGAGCCTTGATCCCGATACGCACCTGTTCACCACGAACGTCAAGTACGGAGATTTCAATCTCATCCCCAATCATAATGCTTTCCCCGACTTTTCTAGCCAATACCAGCATAAGATCCCCCAGCTCCGAACAAAGATTTTGAGAACAGCGGGTATCGGCTCGGATATCCGCTGTTGCTTAGAATCACCTGTTTTCCCGTTCCATTCCGCTGATTGATGACCACAGGCGCCATCAGATTTACGCAAAAATCGGACGGTGTGTCCCCCAGGATCGTCACCAACAGAACAACAGCATCCTGTTCCGAATTTACGCCGATATCCTCCAGATCCTGTACCGGAATCTGAATCTGATAGCCTTCAATAAATCCCCTCGGATCGGTTAGTACCAACGAAATCTCTTCCGTCTTGCTGTGCAGGATGTAAAACGGTCCCTCCTCCAGTCTTGTCAGGGTACACTCCACCATTTGTTCCAATCCAGGCAGTCCTTTTGGAAAGACAACTTGTAATTCCACATGTAATCCCCCTTACAAAATCACCCGGGCTAAACCCGGGTATCAAACACGCTTCCTACAGCCGTAATTTGTATGGAAGGGTATTGTGTCATATACGTACGCACACTCCCCAACTGCACTTCAGTATTCACCGTCCAAGGGCGATACCTGACTTTCACTTCCCCTAGGTGGACCTCAATATCAGGTGGGTGATAAACAACCTGAATCTCCGGACGGTGAGAGGGCACAGCGGCCACCGTCACTTCAACAGGTTGATCGCCTGCTGACCTGGCAACATCACCGATCGTTTGCCCCATTTCAATCGCACCCAATGCGTTTCCTTCATCGACTATACGAGCGATTCCTTCCATGATATCCCGCTGTCCCCATTCATACATCTGCCGGCCAATTTCCGAAGGCGGCTTTAGCCCCATATCCGAAAAACAGGCACTTTGGTCGATATGCAGTTCACTGTACCCATTCCGCTTGATTTCAATCCAAGGATGGGCAATTTCCAGTTCCAACGGCGGAGTGTCAGGATTCAGAACCACTTCAGGGCGTTTTATATTCAGGCCAATGCGGCCAAAAGTCTGATGGATCTCCAGTCGCACCATAGTCCTATCTTAGAAAATCAACGAGACTTGGCTGAATAATACGAGCACCCGCACTGAGAGCAGATCGGTATACACTCTCCTGCGTCTTGAATTTGGTAATCACTTCAGCCATGTCCGCATCCTCAACATCGGAGGAGAGTTTCTGCAGGTTCAGTCCCGTATCTTCAGTCCTGTTTCTGATCAGATCCACACGGTTTGCCCGGCCGCCGACATCCGCCCAGGCGTTCTGTATTTTGCTCAATCGGCTGTCAATCCGCCCGATCAACTGACTGATTGCTGCCGAATTGTTCGCCAGCAGAAAGGTCTGCAAATCTTGCACAATGGCAAAAGCATTGTCCGGCTCCACACCCACATTTTGCCCAAATACCTGGTTTCCGGTTGTATTAATGGGAATGTTCACTCCGTCGGCAACCGCTACCAAAATACTGTTTGGATCCGAATTTTGATTTTTGGCATTGGCCAACGTATATGGGTTTTGATCGGTCATTTGCCCGTTAAACAGACTTTTTCCGTTAAAACGAGTGTTTCCCAAATTAACCAGTTCTTCGTACAACTGACCGACTTCGCTGGCAATCGCTGTTTTGGCATCAATGGTTGCCGTATCGCTTGCCCCCTGAACCGCAAGCTCCCGTACCCGCTGCATCAACGCATTCACCTTGGAAATGGCATCATCCGTCGCGTCCAGCATACTTCTCGCCCTGTCCAGATTCCGTTTGTACTGTTCATTATTGGCGATTTGCGATTTGTAGCGCATCGCGTAACTGACGGAGACGGGATCATCAGCCGGTTTGTTAACCCGTTTGCCTGTGGCCATCATATCTTGGTACTGCTGCATCCGCTCATTACTTGCACGCAAATTAAGGAGAAATTGGTTGTTGAGCATGGATTGGGTGATTCGCAAACATCGTCACTCCTTCCTCACACATGATCGGCTTTCATGTATACCTTATCGCGTGAGCCCCATCCCATTTATGATTTTATCCAAAATCGAATCAATGGTCGTAATCACACGGGCAGAAGCGTTATAAGCATGCTGGAATTTAATCATATCGGCCATTTCTTCGTCAATTGACACCCCGCTGACCGACTGACGCTGGTTGTCAATTTGCTGAAGCAAGGCTTCCTGATTTTTTTCCATGCGCTGAGCTTGCTGGGATTGTACCCCAAGCTGACCCACCACCGCCTGAAAATAATCCTCGACCGTGCCGCTGCCTATGATACCGCCGGAAAAAGCAATTTTTTGGTTTTGCATTTGCGCAATCATCAATGCAACAGCATTGTTCCCTTTGACCGCCTGCAGATTCCCTGAGCCATCCACATACGTGGTATCCGAAGTGGTGATATATTGATCGTCGTTCAGAATCAAATTGTTCACCTGGATATTACCGGCCGTGAATGGTCCTCCTCCATTGATAAAGAACGCAAACCCATTCCCCTTGGTTGGGTTGTGCATCGTATAGCCTGTTTCATGAATGCCATTGATCCCATTAAACGTCATGACAGTGCCATTTGGATGCGTCACCTGAACAGTCCCTTGCACCAATCCGTCAACAAGAGCGTCAATTTGGTTCTGGTAGGCCTGGACATAGGTCTGACGGGCATTGAGCAGACCCTTTATTTCACCGCCCGTAATGGCAAGCGGTCCGCCCGGCACAAGATTGATGACATCCAGTGCCGGATTGGCATTTGGCACATACTGCAGCACACCGGGAGGATTGTCATCGACCAGCACCGTCAGGCCGCCGATATTGATTGAATAGCTGGTTGAGGTTTCCGTTACTTTCACATCCACCAACTTCGACAACTGATCCACCAAGAGATCACGGCGATCGCGGAGATCGTTCGCTTTATCGCCCAGCGATTCAACCACCCTGATCTGGTGGTTCAGCCCCTGAATCTGGCTGATGATATTGTTCACTTCGCTTATTTTGTTTGTGATGCTGCTCTGAAGATCTGAGTCAAGCGTCTTTAACTGTGCATCGATATGGTGAAATGTATCGGTCAATTCGATCGCCCGCTGTTTCACCAGTTTGCGGGCCGTGATATCTTCCGGAGCCAGGCTCAGATCGTGCCACGCATTGAAAAATTGGTTGATAACAGTGGCAAGTCCCGTTTCAGACGGCTCATTGATAATCGACTGTATTTTGTCCAGCGTTTGGCGATAAACCCCCCATTCACCCAGCGATTCATTTTCACTCCGATATTGGGCATCCAGAAAATTATCCCGCACGCGCCGTACCGCATCTACCCATGAGCCCTGGCCCAGCTGTCCTGCTTCCATTCCCCGCGAGACGGCCGGATATTGCAGCGGTTGGAACGCCGACATGTCCACCACCTGTCGGGAATAACCCGGCGTATTGGCGTTGGCCACGTTGTGGGAAACGGTATTCAACGCGGTCTGCTGTACGTATAAAGCTCGTTTCATGGCTTCAAGCCCGTGAAAAGTCGATCGCATCTCGCTCCTCCTTACGCCTGCTTGTCAAAAAATCGTTTCTGCCCCACTGTTTGCCCTACATTCCCCTTGTCCGTATAAACACCCGCATCGGAAACATCCACCAGAAGATCGATCGAACGCTGCACTAAATCAAGCGATTGGCGGATCAGCTGGCCGTTCAGCTCATTCGCCGCTTTGATTTCGCCGATCACTTTGGCAAACCGCCCGGTCAGCAATTTGATCTTCGCCGCCCGCTGCGGTTCCGGCTCGAGCGCAGCCAGCTTCGAGGCGGTCAACTCCTCCAGACGGATTCCGTACTGGACGGCAATCTGCCTGCCCTGTTCCTGCCGGCGCTCTTCCAATATCTCCACTTTCCGGATAAACTGGACCTCTTCGTTGACGACCGCCTGCAGCGCTTCCATATCCCCCTTGATCAGCGCCTGTTTCTTCCGCTCCGCCAACTGCAGCAGGCGCTCATGCTCGCTCAACAGTTCCTCCACCGTCTCGACTAACTGCTGGATGGACAGCATCGCGGTTCGCTCCTACTCCCCGAGAAGATACCGTGCTATTTTATCCGCGACCTTGCGCGCGTCGATTTCGTACGTTCCGTTCTGCACCGCCTGTTTGATGCGCTGCACTTTCTCCGCATGTTCCGTCCGCTGCTGCGGGTCGATCGGCGGGCCGCTTTGCGCCATCTGCAAAGCTTCCAGCGAGATGCTCAGCTCATCGCGGCTGCTCCCCCGCGCTCCGGCCTGCCCGGCCTTTACCAATCCGCTGTTCCTTTGATACGGCTGCAGCGGATGAATCCGCCCGTCCCCGTTGATTTTCATCGCAATCACCTCATATAACAGAAAAACCGATACATCCGAGTCTCTACCCGTTGTATCGGCAGATCAGGGCAAAATGATAAGCTGAATTTCCGCATGTTGGACCTGTTTATCTCAAATTTCCTTATTCTCGCTTGGATATGCTTCATCACTTGCGGGTAAACCGATTTTTCGTAAAAAATTCGTCGCCTTTCTTACCGGACTCGCCTGCCGCCGCCGTTTCCCGCTGCGTCAGCCGGCTCAATTGCGCCTTCAGCTCGTCCGCACAAGCCGCACAAAACCGCCCGACGGAGATCGGCAATCCGCAACGTTCGCACGGATAGGTCATATTGGGAAAATTCGCCGCAATCAGACGCCCTTCTCGAATAAACTGATAAATCGTCTTCAGGGCAACGTCCGTCGCCTCGTGCACCTGTTGCGGAGTGGCGCCCGGCTGTTCCCGCAGAAACCGGCTGACCTTCAAAAAATCTTCCTCTTCCTGCCGGACGCAATGCGGACAAATATCACGCGACACCCGCTGAAACAGGCGTCCGCACGTTTTGCAGTTCATCAGGCCCATATCCGGGCACCCCCTGTTTTGGCCAATCCGATTATAGTCAACCCCATCCGCTGTTATCGCAAGGCTTGTTGCTTTGCGACAACCCGTGAGTTGCATGACGAGTCCATCGCCAAGCGCGGCGTGCATTCACGGCGTCCGCTGCCCCCCTACAGAAAGCAGCTTCCAGAAAACAATGTTTCTTAACCTATATTTGCCATAGCCTTAGGTTGTGTGTCAATGGAAACAATTTTCGAAAATAGCCTAATGAAAAATTTGCTTTTCGACCAGACCCGATTCCATACACCCCCCTATCTCGCAACCGTCAGCACATACACCTGCCCCGCGCCTGCCTGCCGCAGTGCATGGGCGCAAGCTTCCGCCGTCGAACCGGTCGTGTAGATATCGTCCACCAACAGGATGCAGGCACCGCAAATCCGGTCCGAAAAATCCGGATCGCAAACATACGTTCCTTGCAATGCTTTCAGCCGTTCCCGGCGATCTCTTGTAGCTTGGCCTTTCAAGTAGAGAGTTCGTCGCAGTGCGGGCAGACAGGGGATTTTCGAATAGGAGGAGAGCTGCAGGGCAAGCCGCTCCGCCTGGTTGTAACCGCGTTCCTTCAAGCGTTCCGGGTGGATGGGGACCGGCACCAGCCAATCGATCGGAAAATGGGCCATGTGCAGATCCCACGCGGCCTGCAAACAAGCGCCCAACACAATGCCAAGATCCTCTTCGCGGGAAAATTTGAAGCGGTGCAGCAAATCGCGGAGAACTCCTTCGTATTTGCCGAAGGATCGGGACAGGACAAACGATGTTTCCCGCTCGCATTCCGGGCAGCGTCCCGGTTCCGACAGGTGGCGTCCGCAGAGCAGGCACAGGGGCGGTTCAATCGGAAGAAGCACTGACTGGCATCGGGCGCACAGTTCCTTTTCCGGTAGCCATTGACCTTCCTCGAGCGTCAGTGGCAATCCATCCCGACCATTCGCTCCCGCTTCGCCCTTCGGCCACAGTTGTCGCCCGTTCGCCGGTTCCCGACCCCATCCCTGTCCGGGCAGGTCCGTTTCGGGCAACGGACCCCGGCAGGCGATGCAGGAGCGTTCCTGCGGAAACAGGAGTCCCAAAAACGTTTCCCAATAATCGCGCAGGCTCATCAAAGCTTCATCCCAAATAATAGCAAATCGCCAGCATGCCCGGGCCGACGTGTGTCCCGATCACCGGGCCCAGCTCGCTCAAATCCGGTTCGACATCGGGGAATTCCTGGCGAATCCGGTCCTGGAACTCTCTCGCCGCCTGTTCATCCTGCGTGTAGACAACCGCCAGCCGGATCGGGAGATCCGGCTGGGCCTGCTTGTCCTCCCGGAGCAGGCTGACCAACCGGTCGAGCGCCTTCCGCTTGGTGCGAACTTTGTCCAACAGGTCGAGCTTGCCTTCCTCCGTTACGTACAAAACCGGCTTGATCTGCAGCAGGGAACCGACCAGTGCGGAGACACCGGAGATGCGGCCGCCCTTGTGCAGATGTTCGAGCGAATCGACGACAAAATAGCCTTTCACGTTGTCGACGATCTGCTGCACGCGGGACACGATCTCCTCCTTGCTCTTCCCCGCATCCCGCATGTCGACCGCTTCCATCACCATCCGTGCCAGCGGATAACTGGTGATCTTCGAGTCGATCACAGTGATATCCCCGCCGACCATCTCGGCGGCAGTCTTGGCCGCATTGTACGTGCCTGACAAACCGGAAGAGAGGAACATGCCGATGACCGTATCGTACGTCTTGACGAGCGACTCGAACGCCTGCACGAACTCCCCGACGGCAGGCTGCGAGGTGGTGGGCAGTTCTTTCAACCGCGGCAGCATGTCATAAAATTCACGCGTTTTGATATCGATGCCCTCCCGCCTGGTTTCCGTTCCAAAATTGACCGACAATGGAACCACCGTGATTCGGTTCTTCTCTATGTAATCATCCGGCAGGTAGGCAGTGCTGTCGGTGACGATCGCAATTTTCGCCATCAAAAGGGACCTCCTTCGCAAATTCCATTTGTAGCCTATTATAGCAAATCGGAGGGCAATCACCCATTTTCTATCGTCAGAAATTTTTCACTTCCCTCCTTGCTTTCAGTATAATATAATGATTATAATACGTATAACAACATTACCGTATAGGGGAGGATAGAAGAAAAATACAGATGAATGGAGCAATGACAATGAATCGTAAAGTAACCCGTTTCGGCAGCAGCTTGGGAGTGTCCTTGACGGATGCTTTGAAACAAATCGGGTTGGGATTAGGCGATGAAGTGGACGTGGTAGTACGGCCGGAAGCGGGTGAAATTGTGATCCGCAAGATGAAACCGCGTGTGGAAGTGCCGGAAGGATTCAACCCCGAGTTTTTTGCGACCCTCGACAAAAACATGAAGAAATATCGCGAAACCATCGAAGGTCTTAAAAATCGATAATGGTTGTCTACTTGACCTGGCAAGAGGTTGTCGCAATCAACATCTATGTAATCGAAAACACTTCCCCCGGCGAACAAAAAAGCGTGAAATCCCCTGCACTGCTTGACTCAGCGATCAATCGGCCAAAACAATCCATTTTTGGTGAAGATGCATATAAAACAATTTTCGAGAAAGCAACTGCATTGTTTGAATCGTTGGCCCAGAACCATCCATTTCACAATGCCAACAAGCGAACCGCGTTCCTCGCGTTGCTCCAGTTTCTAAATTATAACGGGTATGAGTTTGTCATGGAACCGAGATTAGCAGAAGATTTTACGGTCGATGTTGTGAATCGTGTGTACAGTTTCTCACAAATTGTATCGATCATCGAAGAACATTGTGAGGAACTATAAAAACCCCGGATTGACTGCTCAAACGATCCGGGGCTTTGATTGAAGTGCCGGCAATCACAAACCTGCCTCCTCATCCCCCTGCCGCTTTGGCAGCGCGAATGAGAATGTGCTGCCTGCGCCAAGCTCACTCTCCACATGCACGGTCCCGCCGTGCGCCTCGACGATATGCTTGACGATCGCAAGCCCCAGCCCGGTGCCGCCGGAACGGCGGGCGCGCGCTTTGTCCACCCGGTAAAATCGCTCAAATAGACGAGGCAGGTCCTCTTTCGGAATACCGATTCCCGTATCTCTCACGCGAACTGTAATCCACTCCCGTCCTTCTTCCAGATCCACGTCGATCCGGCCGCCTTCCGGCGTGTAGGAAATGGCGTTGCCGATCAAGTTGATCAGCACTTGCGACACACGATCCCGCGCCACTTCCGCAAACACCGGCTGTTCCGGCAGATGCGCCTGCAGCGTCAATCCGTGCTGCTTCGCTTGCAGAACCAGCTTATCGACGGTCGTCCGCACGAGATCGGTGATGTCGCATCGTTCAAATTGCAAGACCGCGTGCCCCGACTCAATCTTCGACAGTTCGAGCAGATCGTTGACCAACCGGCTCAGCCGGTCCGACTCTTCGTAGATGATTTTGATAAACTGGCGCCGCAGCTCGGGATCCTCGAGCGCCCCGTCGAGCAACGTCTCGGCAAAGCCTTTGACCGCAGTGATCGGCGTCCGCAATTCGTGCGAGACGTTGGCCACAAACTCGGTGCGCATCTGTTCCACTCGTCGCCATTTTGACACATCGTGCAGCACCACCACCGCGCCGGTGATCGACTCATTTTTCCCTTTGATTGGGGCGGCGTACACCTCCACATTGGTTTCGGCCGGCGCCATCAGGACGATTTCCTTGCGGCGCGGCTCGCCAGTTAGCAGTACCTCATCGATCATCGACGACAGGCCGTAAGAGCGGCCGACTTCCCAGTGCCATTGACCGAGCAGTTGGCGGCCGGGGTGGCGCAGCAGATTTTCCGTCGCCCGGTTGACCACCCGGATCCGGCCCGCCCGGTCGACCACCATCACACCCGATTCCATGCTGGCGATAATCGCTTCCAGCTTGCTTTTCTCCTGCGTCAAATCTTCAATCTGCTCCGCCAGGCGGCTGGCCATCAGGTTGACCGACTCGCCGAGCACCCCCAGCTCATCCCGGCTCCAATGGCGCACCCGTTCGTCAAAAGCCCCATCGGCAATCCGCCGCGTGACCCGCGTAATCTCTTCGATCGGCCGTGCGATCCCGGAGGCAAAATACATTCCGACGAGCGATGACAAAATCGCCACTACCAACAGCGAAACGCCAAACGATCCCAACGCACTGCCCAGTTCCCGGTAGACACCGGACAGAGGGATGCCGATCCGCACAGCGCCAAGAAGATTCGGCCCGGCAGTGATCGGGATCGCCACAAACAGGACATTCGTCCCTTTCCCAGGGTCGAGCCGGACATCGCTTCCCTCCTGGCCGCGCAACGCTTGCTCGACTTCCGGGGTGCCCCTTTCCGTCCCGGCCGGTTGCAGCGCAGTATCGTAAACCGGACGGCCACCGGGCTCGTACAACGTGATGCGTTTGCCGGTGACAACGTTCGCTCTCCCGGCCACTTCGCCGATCTGCCGCAAATACGCGTCAGGTGCCACCATGTAAGGTGACACCCAGCTTGCCGTCAGTCTGGCTTCGTCCACCAACGCTTTGCGCAAATTTTCCATATAGACGGTCTCAATGAAGCGCAGCGTGAACACACCGGAAATCAGCAGGGTGACAACGATCAAGATCAGATTGGTCCAGGTGATCCGTCCGCGAATTCCTTTCACGTCACGCCTCTCCCGCTACCAGCTTATACCCGACGCCGCGCACCGTCTTGATGTATTCCGGGTTTTTCGGTTCTTTCTCGAGCTTTTCCCGCAGGTGCGAGATATGCACGTCCACAATGCGGGTATCGCCGACAAATTCGTATCCCCACACTTTATCCAGCAAATGATCGCGGCTCAGCACACGGTCCATATTTTTCGCCAAATAATGCAGCAGTTCAAATTCGCGGGGCGTCAGATCGATGCGCTCGCCGCGCAGCCTTACCTCATACTTGTTCGCATCGATCGTGATCTCGCCGCAGTGGATGATCCCGTCGCCTCCGCCCGGCTCGTCGGCGGAGCGGCGCAGCACCGCTTTCACCCGGGCCACCAGTTCCCGCGGCGAAAACGGTTTGGTCACATAATCGTCCGCCCCCATCTCCAGCCCGAGAATCCGGTCAACTTCGTCATCCCTTGCAGTCAGCATGATGATCGGGATGGAAATTCCGTCTTTGCGCAGCTGCTGGCATACTTCCATTCCGCCGAGGCCCGGCAGCATCAGGTCGAGAATCACCAAATCCGGCCGGTCGGCGCGGATCAGTTCGAGGGCTTGCATGCCATTGTCAGCCGTCGACACCTCGTAGCCTGCCTGCCGCAGATTGTACTCAACCAATTTTTGGATCGATTGTTCGTCATCCACCACCAGGACGCGCTGGGGCATCCGCTCCACCTCCAGAATGAGAGGTTTTCGCCCTTACATGAAAATGTCGATCAATTTGTAACAAACGCCCGCCAGCACGGCGCAAATCGGAATCGTGATCAGCCAGGTGAGAACGATGCGCCCGGCCACTTCCCATTTCACCGCGCGGAATTGTTTCGCCGCACCCGTACCCATCACCGCCGAGGATACGACGTGCGTGGTCGAAACCGGCAGCGTCAAAGCGGTCGCGCCTTGAATCACGATGGACGATGTCAGGTCAGCCGCAAATCCGTTGACCGGCTCCATACGGATAATCTTCGAGCCGACCGTCTTGATAATCCGCCAGCCGCCGACCGATGTGCCGAGTCCCATCGCCAGCGCCGCCAAGATTTTTACCCAAAGCGGAACATCCAGCGTCGACTGGAATCCGCCCGCGACCAGGGCAAACACGATGATCCCCATCGCTTTCTGGGCGTCGTTGCCGCCATGCGAGAACGACTGCATGCCTGCGGCAAAAATCTGTAGCACCCGAAACCATTTGTTAATCCGGTGCGGGGACAGATTTTGCACGATCAACTTTAAAACGTTCATGATGACAAAGCCGACTGCAAAAGCCAGGATCGGCGACAACACGAGAGCTTGCAAAATCGACGAAAATCCTCCCCAGTTCACGCCGTGCAAACCGGCCCCCGCAAGCACCGCTCCGGTCAGGGAGCCGATCAGCGCGTGCGAGGAAGAAGAAGGAATCCCATAGTACCAGGTAATCAGGTTCCAGGCGATCGCCGCGATCAGGGTAGCGATCACGATTTCCACGCCGTTTGCGATTTTCGACGGATCGGCGATTTTGCCGCCGATCGATTTCGCCACGCCGGTGAAGAAAAGCGCTCCGACAAAGTTCAACACGGCCGCGTAAATTACCGCAATGCGGGGTGGCAAAGCCTTTGTCGAGACGGATGTGGCGATCGCGTTGGCCGTATCGTGAAACCCGTTGATAAAATCAAATACAAGTGCCAGTATCACAATCAGGATGATCAGCGTCATGACAAAATCCTCCTTACGCGTTTGTCATGACGATCGATTCCAGGATGTCCGCCACGTCCTCGCAACTGTCGGACACTCCTTCAAGCATCTCGTACACTTCTTTGAGCCGGATAATTTCCACGGGGTCTGTCGTGCGGGCGAACAGCGATTTGACGGAGTCCCGCATCAGCTTGTCCCCGACGTTTTCCAACTCGTTCAACCGCACCGTGTATTGGCGGATCTCCAGCATTTTCTTTTTATTCAACGCTTTCATGGCCTGCTCCAACTGCACGGAACATTCCACGATATTGGCCGCAAAATCGAGCATGAAGCTGTCGACCGCCTCGATGTGAAACATATCGAACCGGTTGGAAGCAGCTTCCAGACCATCCAGAATATCATCCAGCGTTGTGGCGAGCGCCAGAATGTCTTCCCGGTCGATCGGTGTCATGTAGGCGGCGTTCAACGCCCGGATGATCTGGTGGGTCAACTCATCGCCGTTGTCTTCAAACGGTTTGATCACTGCGTACAACTGCTCGCCGGAATGGTAGGATTCCAGCCCTTTTTGAAAAGCGGCCGCGGCAGCCGAGATGTTCTCCGTCACTTGCACCAACATGTCAAAAAACTGGTTTTGCTTTTTGAACACAAATAGTACCCCCCGTGGGAATCGTGAAATGATGTCGAACCATTGTTATTATAATGGATTTCGCAAGACGCTTTTTGTAAAGTTTTTGTTAAGATTTCGATTCCTACCCACGGGGGTGCAAGTGAACCGCTACAGATTCAGGTCCTGCCGTCGGCCCGTCAGCATATAAATGACCCATTCTCCGATATTGGTTGCATGGTCGGCCACCCGTTCCAGATAGCGGGCGACCATCAACAGGTGGGTCAGCTGCCGGTTGGTCGCCAGGTCGCTGCCCATCAGGCCGAGAATCTCCTGAAAAATCGCCGCATACAGCTGGTCTACCTGATCATCTTTGGCGGCCAACCCTTCCGCCAGCGCCACATCCCGCCCGATAAACGAATTGAGCGCATCGCGCAGCATCTCCTTCGCCATATCGGCCATGCGCGGGATGTCGACCAGCGGCTTGACCAGTTGTTCGCCCGACAGGCGGATGGTGGTTTTCGCGATATCGACGGCGTGGTCCGCGATCCGTTCCAGGTCGGTGACGATTTTCATCGCCATGCCGATCGTCCGCAGGTCGCTTGCCATCGGCTGCTGCAGGGCGATCAGCCGCAGGCAGCGCTCCTCGACCAACAGCATCATGCGGTCGATCCGGTCGTCCTGGTCGATCGTCGACTGGGCCAGCTTCACATCCATTTTTGCCAGCGATTTGACCGCCTGGTAGATCGCTTCTTCTACCAGCGTGCCCATCTTCAACAGATCGGCCTGCAATTCATCCAGCGATTGGTGAAAATTCGAACGTGTATCCATCAGAGCGGTTCACTCCTTGTTTGCAATCGGTTGATCGGTCACCCGAAGCGGCCGGTGATGTAGTCCTCCGTGCGCTGATCGGCCGGCGCTGTGAAAATTTGATCCGTCTCACCTGCTTCAATCAGGTATCCGTTCAGGAAAAACGCCGTCACATCGGAAATTCGCGCCGCCTGTTGCATATTGTGGGTGACGATGATGATCGTATAATGTTCTTTCAGTGTCTGCGTCAGCTCTTCCACTTTCAGTGTCGAGATCGGGTCGAGCGCGGACGTCGGTTCATCCATCAGCAGCACTTCCGGCTCAACAGCCAGCAGCCGGGCGATGCACAGCCGCTGCTGCTGTCCGCCAGACAAGCCGAGCGCCGACTTGTGCAGCCGGTCTTTCACTTCGTCCCAGAGTGCCGCTTGCATCAGGCTTTGTTCGACGATCTCGTCGAGCAGCGATTTTTTCTTAATTCCGTGAATCCGCGGCCCGTACGCGATGTTGTCATAGATGCTCATCGGAAACGGGTTCGGCCGCTGAAACACCATGCCGACCCGCTTGCGAAGCGAGACGATATCTGTCTCCGGGGCGTACACATTCTCGCCGTCGACAAACACGCGGCCGCTGATTTTCACGCCGTCGATCAGGTCGTTCATCCGGTTCAGCGTCCGCAAAAAAGTGGATTTGCCACAGCCGGACGGCCCGATCAATGCGGTCACCGAGTTGCTTTTGACAGTGAAATCGATGTCAAACAGGGCCTGGTTTTGCCCGTAGAACAGGTTCAATTTTTCGACGCGAATTTTCTCTGCTGCCGCGTTCATTAGGATCCCCCCGAGAGTCGTTTCTGCAGCAAACGGCTTGGAATGGCTACCAGCAGGTTAAACAGCAACACCACGATGATCAAGAGCGCCGCGCTGCCCTGCGCGATTTGTTTGGCGTCGGGCACGATCGCCGCCGATTGCACATACCACAGGTGAACGGACAGCGTTTCCCCGGCGGCCAACGGATTGAAGTCCGGATAAAAGCGCGACACCGACAGCCCGGACGTGTAGATCAGGAGCGCCGATTCGCCCAATGCCCGGCCGGCCACCAGCGTCAGGCCGGTGATCAGATTGGGCAGCGCCGCCGGCAGGATCACTTTGCGGATCGCCTGCCATTTTGTCGAACCGAGAGCGAGCGACGCTTCCCGATACGAACCGGGAAGCGCCCGCAGCGACTCTTCCGTCACCCGGACCAGCACCGGCAGATTCATCAACGCCAGCGTCAAAGAACCGGCCAGGATCGAAAACTTAAACCCGAGCAGCGTGACGAACACCAGCAAACCAAACAAACCGAAGACGATGGAAGGAACCGAGGACAGCGACTCCACCGACAAGCGAATCAACTCGGTAAACCGGTTGCGTTTCGCGAACTCCGCCAGATAAATGCCGGCCCCCATGCCGATCGGCAGGGAGAACAAGAGCGATAAAAACAGGATATAGAACGAATTGAACAATTGCGGTCCGACGCCGCCGCCCGCAAGAATTTCCTCCGGCTTGCCGGTGATAAACTTCCAGGACAGGTGCGGCAGCCCGTCGCTCAGAATACGTAGCAAAAACCATGCGAGTATCAACACGATCAAAACGCCGGTCGCCCAAAAATAAGCGGTTGCCAGCCGGTCCGCCAGCCTGCGGCTCATTTCAGTTCCCTCCTTCGCGCAACGACCCGGATGACCAGAATCAGAAACATCGAGATCAACAGCAAAAGAAGCGCCATCAAATAAAGCGCATGATTCCAGGTTGTGCCGTAAAACGTGTTCGGCATATCCTTGACGATCGCCGTCGTCAGGACGGTTGTCGAATCGAGCAGCGATTTCGGCATTTGCGGCGCATTCCCGATCACCATAAACACCGCCATTGTTTCGCCGATCGCCCGGCCCATGCCGAGAATCACACCGGTCAGGATGCCCGGACGGGCCGCCGGCAGCAAGACTCGCCAGATCGTCTGCCAACGGGTGGCGCCGAGCGCCAGTGACGCTTCTTCCAGGCTTCTCGGCAGCGACCGGATGGCGTCCTCCGAAATCGACAGGATCGTCGGCAAAATCATGATCGCCAAGATGACAGCCGCCGGCAGCAATCCATACCCGGTCTCACCCGTCAGTTTGGCCAGGTACGGAACCAACACCGTCAGCCCGATCAGCCCGTAGACGACCGAGGGAATTCCGACGAACAGGTCGGTCGCCGGCCGCAGGATTTCCCGCATCCATTTCGGGGCGATTTTGGCCATAAACACCGCACCCGACACGGCAACCGGCACAGACAGGGCGATCGCAAGCAATGTCAGGGCAAACGTGCTGAAAAGAAACGGAAACGCGCCAAACCTTCCGTCTGCAGGCGCCCAATCGGTCGAGAAAAAGAACGTCAGCGGCGACACGCCCTGAAACGTTTGCATCCCCTGAATCCCGACAAACAGCATGATCGAAAAAATCACGGCTGACACAAGCACCGCGCTGCCGGCAAAAAGCCAGCGCATGACCCGATCTGTCTGGCGCTGCGCCTTCGACCAATTTTCGGCAGCCGATTGCTCAGACTGTTTCACACGTTGCACGGCCCCCAGTGAAGCCAATGGAATGCCCCCCTTTTTTCCGGTGTGCGAAAACGACATCAGGACGGTAGAAATACCGTCCCTGGTCGATCCGCCTACTTCTCCGCAACAGCGTTATTGCTTCAACAGGCTGGCGGGAAGGAATTTCAGTTCTTCCACGCGCTTGTTCTGGAACTCGTCGCTCAGGATATAATCGAGAAACGCTTTGACCGCGCCTTTCGGCTCGCCTTTCGTGTACATGCGCTCTTCACCGTACAGTTTGTATTTGCCGTTTTTGATGTTCTCCTTGCTGTACTCGACACCGTCGAACTTGAGGGCTTTCACGCCGTCCTTCACGTACGCGGTGTCTACATAGCCGATCGCGCCCGCGGTGGTGCTGACGGCCGTTACCATCGCGCCGCTCGACTCCTGCACGACCGCATCTTTGGTGATGTCTTTGCCGTCGAGCACGATTTGCTTCACCAGCTTGCGCGAACCGGAGCTGTCCGGCCGGGTGACGACGACGATCTTCTGGTCTTTGCCGCCGACCTCTTTCCAGTTGGTGATCTTGCCGGTCAGAATATCGGCCGCCTGCTGCTTCGTCAGGTTGTCCACATTGACGTCCTTGTTGACGATCAACGCGAACGGAGCGATCGCCACAATGTGTTCTTTCAGGTTTTTATCTTTAAACTCGTCGCCCGCTTTCACGTCGGAGTTGCCGATGTCGGACGTGCCCTCCGCCACGTTTTTCAGACCGGTGCCCGATCCGCCGCCGGATACCTGGATTTGGACGTTCGGATGTTTTTCCATGAATTCTTTCGCCGCTTGCTGCACCAGCGGCTGCAGCGCGGTCGAACCAGAAGCTGTCACGGTGCCGGACAGTTGATCATTTGCGGGAGCCGCACCGCCGCCCGGTTGAGTTTCTTTCTGTGTGCCGGCAGATCCGCAACCGGCCAAGACCCCCAGGCTCAATGTTGCGACCATCGCCAGGCTGAACGCTTTTTTCGACATCGGATGAAACACGAGTTAAATCCCCCTTCAGGTTTAACTTAAGTTCGTTTTCATTGTACTGTCCCAATGTAAACGCTTTGTGTGGGGAATGTTAAGAGAGTGTAAAGATGGGGGATTTACAGCTCCACTTCCTTGCGCACCCGGCGTTCGAACGTTGCGATCGTTTTGTAGCCGGCCGCTTTCAGTTGCTGTCTCGCCTGCGGCAGGTGATGGCCCACATGATCTGGAAAATGGGCGTCCGAGGAGGTTGTGACCGGCACCTCATACTCCGCCAGGACCTGCAGAAAGCCGGGACTGGGGCACATTTCTCGCACCGGGTAGCGGTAGTAGAGCCCGGTGTTGATCTCTGTTGCAACATCATGCCGTTTCAACGCCTGCGCAATCCGCCTGTAAAAAGGAATCAGCGCTGTCTCGTCGGGCCGATAGCCAAACACCTTGATGTTGTCCGGATGTGCCAGGATATCAAACAACCCGGATGCGACTGCGCGTTCCATCAACTGAAAAAAATGATCGTACAGATCGAGCAGATTCTCCCGCTGAAACCGTTCCCGCGTGTCCGGATTGTCAAATCCCCACCCGTCGACAAAATGGACCGATCCGATCACATGGTCCCAGGCATGCTGGCGCAAAATCCCGGCCAGTTCCGTCTCCCCGCCGGCGAAATAGTCAGCCTCCACACCCACCCGCAGACGGATGCCGTCGGCCGCCCATCTTTCCTTCTGCTGCTCTAGAAAATCGCAAAAGTCGGCGACCGAAGCGACGCACACCTGATCCAGCCAGCGCCGCTGCAGCCGCCCCAAATCGTCATTCCCGAGATGAATATGCCGTTCATAATACGGCTTGTACTCGCGAAACCGGTATAGATGGTCGACGATCCCGACCTCTCGCAAACCCTGCTGTTTCGCCCGCACCCGATAGAGGTCCAGCCATTCCGGTGAAAAGGCGCCCGCTTCCACCCGCCTGGCCATCGCCGACGATAATTTGCCGATCCAATCCCGCGAATGCTTGTCCTCCCGCCAACTGGCAAACGCCAGCAGCGCTTCCGCCGTCCGGTTCCACCAGCGGATCGAATACGGCCCCTCTTCCAGGTGCACATGATAATCCACGTTCATACCGTCTCCCTCTCCTTTGCCGTCATCCATGTAATTCCAGTCGCCCCCAGTTCGGCCTTCCACGAGGCGGGCATCTCCACGTCCGATACAATCACGTCGATTTCCTCCAGCGAAGCGATTCTGCAAAACGCTTGCACGCCGATTTTTGACTGGTCGGCCAACACGATCGACTCCTTCGATACCGATATCATCACTCGCGAGACCGTCGCTTCCTGAATGTCATAATCGCTGATACCGGAGTCGAGAGAAACGCCGCCCACCGAGATGAACGCCTTATCGATGTGGAAAGTTTGCAGCATTTTTTCGCATAACGGGCCGCTGATCGACTGCTGCTCGGGGTTCAGTTCCCCTCCCAGCAGGATGATTTTGCCGGTGAACAGCCCCTGATTCAAAGAATCGGTCAACAAACTGGCCACCGGCAACGAATTGGTCAATACGGTCAACCGCTTTCTGCCCCGGATCGAACGAGCCAACTCCAACGTGGTCGTGCCCGTGTCGATCACCACCGTTTCGCCGTCCCGCAGCAGTTCAGCCGCCAGTTTGCCGATCCGCTGTTTTTCCGCCTGATGCAAGCTCTGCCTTTGCAGATAGGGAGGCTCGCCTGTCTGATACGATTGTTTGACCGCTCCCCCATACACCCGTTTCAGTTTGCCAAGCCGTTCCAAACTGTCCAGATCGCGGCGGATCGTTTCGTGTGACACCTGCAATTGCCTTGCCAGCGGCTCCACCTTCACCTTGCCGTAGCGGTCCAACTGATCCAGAATAACCCGTTTTCGTTCCTCCGACAAAACAGACACGCTTCCCACCTCACTGCAGAACGACGCAAGCATCCACAGGAATTCGGATTTTCACTTGCATATCTTTTTGAATCCAAAGCATGTCAGGCGTATTCAGACGGTCTACCTGCAACATGAGTCCCCTCGCTTCCACCTGGTAACGAAGCACGTTGCCTGTTACGGTGACCGTACGGACCGTTCCTGCCACCACCCAATCCGTTTCAGCGCATGCAAGATCGGTTTCCTGCGGCAGCAGTTGGATCAATTCCGGGCGAATGGCAAAATGCGCCCCGGCAGCCACCGCTCCAGCACACCCGTCCGCCAGTTGCTGCAGTTGCGCCCGCGTCAGCACATTGTAATGGCCGATGAACCGGGCGACAAATTCGTTGGCCGGATGCGCATAAATTTGCTCCGGAGTGCCGGATTGCACAACCGTTCCCCGGTCCATGACGAAAATGCGGTCGGAGACGGTCAGCGCTTCCTCCTGGTCGTGCGTCACCAATACGGTCGTGATCGACAATTCCTGTTGAATGCGCCGTAGTTCGTTCTGCAGGTTCTTGCGGATTTTTGCATCCAGCGCGCTGAGCGGTTCATCCAACAGCAAAATTTTCGGTTCGGTCACCAGCGACCGGGCCAGCGCCACCCGTTGCTGCTGGCCGCCCGACAATTGATGCGGATACGCATCCTGTTTGCCTGTCAAATCGACCAGTTCCATCATTTTTTTCACACGCGATGCGGTTTCCCGTTTGTCGACGCCTTTCATCTTCAGACCAAACGCGATATTTTGATAGACGGTCAGATTCGGAAACAGGGCGTATGATTGAAACACCATGCCGATTCCCCGTCGCTTGGGCGAAAGGTGAGTGATATCCGCCCCATCCACGATGATCCGGCCGCCCGCTTCAACCGGTTCCAGCCCGGCGATGCAGCGAAGCAGCGTGCTTTTGCCGCAGCCGCTCGGCCCGAGCAGCGTCACCAGTTCCCCTTTCTCGATCGAAAGAGAGATGCCGTTGAGCGCCGGTGTAGCCTGAAACCGTTTGGATACGTTCCGGATCTCCACATAGCTCATAATTTGGCCCCCTTTGCCGATCTGCTGAATTTCAGCACCATCCCGGACATGATCAGGATCAACACAAAATACGCGACGACGATCGCGCTGGACAAGTGGCCGCTTTCGCTCATCCGGCGCATCAGATACACCTGCAGCAGCTCATAGTGTCCGCCGATCAGCAGATTGGCCAGCACAAACTCCCCGAACAGCATCGAGAACGATAACAGAATCGATACAATCACGCCGGGCAAAATATTCGGCAGCACGACGAGGCGGAACGCCTGCCATTTGCTGGCGCCCAGCAGTTCCGCCGCATCCGTCAGCCGGATGGCATCGATGGTCCGCAGGCTGTTGCGAATCCCCTGGTACATGAACGGCAGGATGCTGACAAAATAAGCGCCGATCAGCAGCCAAACGGTGCCCGCCAACACCAGCGGCCCGTCCGAGTACATGCGGATCAGAGCCACCGCCGCCACCACGCCCGGCACTGCATACGGCAACATCGTCAACGCCTGCAACAGACGCTCCCATTTTGGAAAGTAGACGGTGACCAGAAAAATTGTCGGCACCATCACGGCCACACTGATCAAAATCGCGGCCGTGCAGACAAATATCGTCCGCCCTGCCGCGTCAACAAACCGGGGATCGAGCAACAGGTCGCGATACCAGGCGAGCGTGAACCCTTCCGGCAGGATCGTCCGGTACCAGTCAGTCGCGATCGAATACAGAAAGGTGGCGAGCAACGGGACAAACAGATAGACGAGCACCAGAAAAACGACCGAAACATGGAACCATTTGCCTGATCTCACTGCAAATCCCTCCTGACCCGCCGCATCATCCGTTCATTGATCCACATCGCGCCGACCATCGTCACTGCCAGAATCACCGCAAGCGCACTGGCCAATTGTGGCTGGCTTACCACATCGCCCGACACCAGCGCCCCGATGCGAACCGCCAGCAGGTTGTAATTGCTTCCCACCAACGCGTAGGCGGTGGCATATGCGCCCATCGCATTCGCAAACAAAATGCTGAACGTGCCGACAACCCCCGGCAATATCACCGGAATCCCGATATGGAGCCAAAACCGGAGGGGCGAAGCGCCAAGCAGCAAGGCCGCTTCCTTCCATTGCCGCTGGATGCCATAATAAGCCGGATACAACAGCAAGATCGCCAGCGGAATTTGGAAGTAGACGTAGACCAGCGTGAGCCCGATCCAACTGTAAAGATTGAAAGAGGCGAACACATCCCAGCCCCATTTGTGCAGCAGAAGTGTAAAAATACCGTTGTTGCCGAGCAGGATCATATAGGCAAACGCCAGCGGAACCCCGGCGAAATTGGATGTCATGTTCGACAGCATCAGTATGATGTCTCGCGTCCCCGGCGACAGCCGGGTGATTGAATAGGCGGCCACAATCGCCACCAGAATGCCAACCAAACTGGAACAAAAGGAAATGAGCACGCTGTTTTGCAATGCCTGCAGATAAAATTTGCTACCAAGCGCCGTCGCATACTGGACCCATGACCATTGCCCCGTGTCCCCATCGTGCAGGCTGTCCACCGTCATGCCGACCAGGGGCAGCAGCTCAAATCCCAAAACGAGCAAAGCGAACGGCAGCAAAAACAGCAGCAACAACCGGTTCCGCCTGATCGACTTCACCCCCCATCCCTCCTCACAGATGATCGGCTTGGCGCTGTTTCAACGCCGGAAGGGTACAGGAAATCATCGCTTCCGCCGGAGCGATGCCGAGCAGCTTGCAAACGAGCGGCGCGATCGCCAACTGGGGGATGACGTCGTGATAGATACCTGGGACGAACGCGGAACCGATACAATAGAGCGGCACATCCCGCTCGTCTTTGCCGGTGCCTCCGTGCAGCCCGTCCGGATTCATCCCGTGGTCGGACGTGATCAGGATTTGATACCCGTCTTCCATCCAGATCGGCAGAAAATTGGCCAGGATGCTGTCCATCGTGATCACTTTTTCCCGGTACTGCTTGCTGTCCGAACCGAACTGATGCCCGGCGTGATCCACCCCCATCGGATGGATGTACAAAAAATGCGGATCATACTTGCGGCGAAGCACTTCCGCATCGAGCAGCAAATGGGAATCGGGATACGCATCCTCAAAATAGAAACTCCCGTATTGAATGGCGTTTCGTTCGTCTTCTTGCCAACGGTCAAGCAACGGATCAAACGGGCAACGGTTATACAATTCGCTCACCCAATAGTAAGCGGCTGCCGCGTTTCGCAACCCGTTCTCTTTTGCCAGATGAAACAAGCTTTTTTGTGCCGACAACCGCACCGCCTGATTGGAAGTTATTCCGTTGACGGAACTGGGCGTCCCGGTCAGCAACACCTCGTAGAGCGGCCGGGAGAGGCTGGGCAGCTCCGACTTGACGAGAAACCGAGCCGCCCAGTTGACCTCTACCAGGTGATTGAGATAGCCCATCTGTGAACACGCAGCCTCGTACTGCAAACCATCCACGACCACCAGGATTACTTTGTCTGCCATTCCTACCACACTACTTCACATTCACCAAAACTTGTTCTTGCCACAGCTGCGGCAATTTTTTGGCGGTCGCTTCCCAGGCGGTATAGTCCTGGATCGGCTTCGCATTCTTGTACTGCTCCTTCGGCACCAGTTTTTTGGCGACTTCCTCCGGCAGCTTCACACTGTCGCGAATCGGCCGGGCATACCCCTTCGCCAGGTTGATCTGCCCCGCATCGCTCAGGATGTATTCCCGGGCGAGCATCGCCGCATGCGGATGCGGAGCGTACTTGTTGATGATCGTCGCATAGCCGCTGACGACGCTGCCTTCCGCCGGAATCGTCACTTCAAACCGGGTGGGGTCGATTTGCTCGCGGTAGCCCAACGCGTTGAAGTCCCACAGCAGCCCGACGGCGATTTCCCCTTTTTCAAAATTCGCCACCTTCACGTCGGCCAGCGACAAACGGCCCTGTTTCGCCAGTTGCGCGAAGAAATCGATGCCCGGCTGGATGTTCTTCTCGTCCCCGCCATGCGCGATCGCAGCTGCCAGCACGGCCATCTGCGCCTGAGCCGCTTTCGTGACATCCCCAATCGCCACCTTGTAATCGCCTTTCAGCAAATCATTCCAACTTGTCGGTGGATGGCTGACCAGCTTTTTATTGGTCAAAAATGCGATGGTGCCCTGATAGCCGACCACCCAATGCCCCTGCTCGTCTTTCGCCCATTTCGGAATCTCGTCCCAATACGACGTCTTGTACGGCTGCGTCACGCCTTTTGCGACCGCCACCGGCCCGAAGGCGATCCCGACGTCGCCGATATCGGCGGTCGGACGGTTCTTCTCCGCTTCGAATTTGGCGATTTCCTCGGCGCTCGACATGTCGGTGTCCGTATGCTTCAGACCGTATTTTTGCTCCAGATCTTTCCATGTGTCCTTCCAGTTGGCCCAGGAATCCGGCATTCCGACGCTGACGACCGCCCCTTCCTGTTTGGCCAGTTTTTCAATGTCGGCCAACGCCAGCGGTTTGCCGCCCTGTGCCGGATCTGCATCGGTTTGCTTCGGGGTCGCCGTTGTACCGCACGCGGTCACTCCGACCATCACGCATCCGACAAGTCCGATCTGCAACGCCCTGCTTGCCTTCCGTTTCCAATTGCTCACCTGTCATCCCCCCGCTCTGTGCGGCATGATTTGGTTTTTGCTTTGTTGTTGTGATTTGTTGGACAAGTTTAGTGTACAGGCGGTCTGTAAACACAATGTGTCAGCGATGTAAACAAATTATGAAGACCGCCCTACAACACACTTATGTCCGCAACCGAAAAGATATTCGCTGCAAAACCATGAAAATGGCCGGAAACAACTGGGCGACAAGAATCGTCAGGCGGTCGGCGGCAGATACTATGCCCGATCAGTAAGACAAAATCAGGGAAGCGGAAAGGTAGTCGGCCATGGCAAAAGTGGGGCTTGCGCTGAGCGGTGGCGGCATCACGGGCAGCGCACACATCGGCGTTTTGCATGCGTTGGCAGAAGCGGGCATCCAGATCGACTGCATCGCAGGCAGCAGTTGCGGGGCGATCGTCGCCGCATTGTACGGATGGGGCTATTCTCCGTCGCAGCTGATCGATATGGTTCCTTCCATCAACAAGCGGTTTCTCGATTATGATTACAAAACGATTCTCCTGCGCTTGCTTTGGCCTCGCACCAAGCTGCTGGGCCTGATCAAGGGGGAACGGATTCACCGGCTGATTGCAGACAAGACCCGGCAGGCCCGGATGACCGACTTGAAAATGCCGGTCTCCATCACAGCCACCGATTTAACGCGGGCCAAACAGGTGCTCTTTGTCTCGCGGCCGTTGGCGAGGCCGCACGACGGTGTCGATCTGATTCACGAGATTCCGGTCGCCGACGCCGTTCAGGCGAGCCTTTCGATTCCTGTCGCGTTTCGGCCCGTTTTTTACAAAGACAGGGTGTACATTGACGGCGGCCTGTTGGACAATTGTCCGGTGTCCGCCGTGCGGGCGCTGGGAGCGGAAAAGGTGATTGCGGTTGATCTGGTGTTTGCCGACCCGGTCAATCGACCGTTTGACTCTCTCCAATCGATCCTGACCCGTGTCATCCACATCAACCTGGCTGCCAGATCGGCTTCCGCCACCCGGCAGGCGGACATCGTGCTGCGGCCGGATGTGCGCTCGATCGGCTTGTTCGATTTTTCCAAACTGTTCCACTGCATGGAATGCGGGTACGAACATACCCGTCAACGCATTGAAGAAATAAAAAAAGCGCTTGATACGCCGGATCCGCATCCGCCCGTTGCAAGCGCCTCCCGTTTGCTGCCGGTGTAATCACACACCACACTTCACGCCCCTGCACAGAGCGGGGGTGATCAGGACCCATTTTGAAAAAGGGGCACACGGGAAAGCCGGTTCACTTGTAATAAGGCAGAAAGGGGTGGCTAGCCCCCTCACACCGTTGTCGCCGCTGCTTCCGCCACTTCTTGTTCCGGGACGCCAACCGGAACGTAGTGAAACCCGTGCTGTTTCATCATGTGCGGAGCATACAAATTTCGGCCGTCAATCACCAGCGGATGGCGCATCAGACTTCTGATCTGTTGCAGGTCGAGCCCGTGGAATTCCTCCCACTCGGTCAGGATGACAACTGCATCCGCCCCGGTTACCGCCTGATACGCATCTGCCGCGGGCGTAAAGCAAAAATCATTTTTTAAGGATTCCATATTGACCGCCGGATCATATGCAACCACTTCCCCGCCCGCCTGCACGATCCGGGTGATGATGTCCAAAGCGGGAGCTTCCCTCACATCGTTTGTATTCGCCTTGAACGCCAATCCCAGCACGGCGATTGTTTTGCCCTGCACACCCCCCAGCCGATCCGCCAATTTTTGCACGATTCGTCCGCGCTGTTCCCGGTTGACGCGAAGCACCTCGCGAAATAGCGACACATCGACACCGTAATCCTTCCCAAGCGCCACGATCGCTTGCGTATCCTTCGGCAGGCAGGAGCCGCCAAAGCCGATGCCCGGCTGCAGATAGGCAGGACCAATCCGGCGGTCGAGCCCGATCCCGAGCGCCACCTGCTGAATATCGGCCCCCACTTGCTCGCACAGATTGGCGATCGTGTTGATATACGAAATTTTCATCGCCAAAAACGCGTTGGCCGCATATTTGATCATCTCGGCGCTCTGCCAGTCCGTAAACAGCAGCGGGCATGCGAGCGGTGCGAACAGTTGCTGCATCTTTCGCTTGGCCGCTTCCGTCCGGCAGCCGATCACCACCCGGTCCGGCGAGAGAAAATCGGCGATCGCCGTCCCCTGCCGCAAAAATTCGGGGGCGGCTACAACATCGAACCGGCTGCCTGGATGCCCGTTCAGAAAACGGGATACCGCCTGGCACGTCCCAATCGGCACGGTGCTTTTGATCGCCACCGTCAGATCGCCTTTTACACATTGTTTCAACGAATGGACCACATTCCAGAGAGCGGTCAGGTCCGGATGTCCATCATCCGCGGCAGGTGTGCCGACCGCGATGATCAGCAAGTCGAGTTCGCCGGCTGTCCGCGACAGATCGGTTGTGAACCGCAATCGTCCCGCTTGTCTGTTGCGTTCCACCATGTCCGCCAGCCCCGGCTCGTATACAGGCAGATCGCCCGCCCGGATGCGGCCGATTTTCTCCGCGTCATGGTCGACGCACACGACGTCATGCCCCCAATCGGCAAACACTGCCGCCGACACCAGACCGACATAACCAGCTCCTACGATGCCTATTTTCATCCGCATTTTCATCCCGCCCGTCGTTATGTGCTGTTCATTCATCTTCGACATCGGCGGGCCGTCTCCTACCAGGATGAAACAAAGACATTCTGCCACATCTTGGGAATGCAGGATTCTCTCAGCGTTGCGATGCCATCCGGATCGGAATGTGTCGCGGCGAATGCTGCAAAGCTTTCTCCATTACCGCTTCCGCGACCTCGGCTGCGGCAAACGGACGCCTGACGGATTCCATTTGCTGTCGCATGTTTTGTCTCCGCGAATCGTTTTCTAGCAGATCGCGCACCTGTTCCGCCCCCTCTTCCGGAGTCCCGACCGTCACCGCCACTCCCAACTCTGACATCAATTGCCCGTTGCGCCGTTCCTGCCCCGGAATCGGCGTATACAGCACCATCGGCAGCTTCATCGCCAACGCTTCCGCGATCGTCAGACCTCCCGGTTTGGTCACAAGCAGATCGCTCGTCGCCATCAGCTCCGCCACCTGCCGCGTATAACCGAGGATCCTCAGATTGGCCCGATTGCCATGCCGATTTCGCAGCTCCCGGCGAAGCGACCGGTTATATCCGGATATCACCGTAATCTCATGGCCTCCGTCCGACTCGATAATCCGTTCCACCATCGGCAGCAAGCCGATCCCGAGTCCGCCCCCCATGATCAACACGCGTTTGGCAGGTGCGAACAGGCCAGGTGTCGGCCCCGATAACCGCTCGACAAACGAGTTTGCGATCGGGATGCCTGTCACTCGCACTTCGCTGCTTCCTTTCAGCCGCTCCCCTAGTGCTTCCGCGACCGTTTGCACGGGCGTGCAATACAGGTCAATCCCCGGATGCGTCCAATACCCGTGCAGATCGAAATCGGTCAACACGGTACACAATGGAATGGAAAACCCTTTTCGTTTCATCTCCGCCAGCAAGCAGGCAGGCAAAGGATGTGTACATACGACGGCATCCGGTGCCAGCCGGCGCAGCCAGGCGATGACATCTTTTCGCAATACCGTGTAGACAATGAACCGGCCGAAACGATTGATCCGTTTTTCCCGTTGCCACTCATACCACTTGCCCCACCAGCCAGGTCGGTGCGCCAAAGTTTCCAGATACAGGGTGCGGGTCACTTTGGCCGTGCGCGGGCGAAACGTATCCAGCAGATTCAGTCTCGTAACGTGCACGTTCGGATACGCGGACAACAATGCCTCTTCAATGGCGCACGCAGCCCTTTCATGTCCCGTTCCAATCGATTCGGACAACAATACGATATGCGGCATCGGCTCTCCCCCAAGAGCAGATTTGGCGCTACACGAGCATCCAGGCGGTGCCGATCCCCAACGCGGCCCCGATCGTGACATCGGACGGATAATGCAATCCCAGATACACCCGGGAAACGGCAACGGCCGCAGCCAAACTGTAAAAAACAAGGATACATGCGGGGAGCGCAACCGATAAAACGGTCGCCATACAAAAAGCGGCCGTCGCGTGTCCGGAAGGAAACGATGCATCACGCAACAGTTTGCGGCCAGTGCAGACATCTTCCAGCACTTGATACGGCCTGGGCCTCGGCAAGATTTTTTTGCAAACGGCAACGATCAGATGACTGATTAGCAAACTCAGCGCCAGATGGATGCCCGTCTGCTGCCAGCGCACACCCCCTCCGACAAGCAAAATCAGAGTGAACCCGATGCACCAGACGGCTCCCCCAAGGTGGGTAATCAGCGGCATGACCCGATCGAGCAAGGGAAACCTTAACGAATGATTCATCCAGAAAAACGTCGTGACGTCCCCGCCGCGGATCCATTCGGCCACCCTCTGCATCCTGTTTGCCCCCTCTCTCTTGCTTTCTCCTTTTACCGTACCAGCCAAATATGAAGATTTGATAAAGGCTATATGAAAGCCGGATAAAAAAACCGGTATGTGAAATTTTTCCAACAAAAATTTTTCCAAGAAGGGAAATGCCGAGTGGAGCCCATTCGGATAGGCAAGCCGCTCCTGCAGGGAAAACCATGCAATCACGTGCCTACAAGGACCAAGAGGCCCCTCCGGGAAGAGGGGCCTCTTACAAGTGGGGTAGGGGGATTCCAAAAGGGCCAATGAGGAAACCTTTTGTGGGATTGAGCAATACACCCGGAACAATCAGCAGCCTGGCGGTCATAGCCTGCAAAGGCGTTAGACCCATAGCTTTGCGTCCCTGCCTTTCGACAGGTTTGCCCTTGATGATTGACTCATTCCTTGACTCTCATTTTACACCGTTCGACGAAGTCGTACATAGGACCTAGGGACTATTTTTCGACCTGATCCGACTTCATTCGACAATCGACACCAAACCAGGGACGACCTTCCGCGGATTCCGCCATCCGCGCAGATCGAACAGGATGAAAGGATTCTCCGGCCCGGTGTCCGACCAAACCTCGGCCACAATCTGCGTGTCGAACTGGTTTTTCGTCTCGATCAGTTCGATTCTCCCGTCTTTTTCCTGCATGCGGCGAACGATTTCGCAAGTCGCGTCCTGTGAACCGGTGTCAACCACCACCAGGCGCAATTCTTTTCGCGACATAAAGGATTTGTATGCAATCAAGCGAATAATTCCTTCCACGTAACCTTCCGCGTTGCAGACCATCAGCACCAAGGTAAGACTTCGGTCGAACGAAGACCGTGCATACACATACCGAACCAACTTGCACAGGCCGACAACGAAGCCGTAAGCAGCAAGCGTCCAAATCAAAAGGGCGAGCATGATCGACACCTCCTTGGTGGTGTCAATATATGCGCGCCCCTGTGCAGTCGTTCATCAAAGCCGCACCCAGCCGCGCCGGGCCGCCATGATGACCGCTTGTGTCCGGTCATCAACACCCAGCTTGCCCAGGATCGAGGAGACGTGATTTTTCACCGTTTTTTCCGAAATGAAGAGCGTCTCCCCAATCAACCGGTTGCTCTTCCCTTCCGCCATCAGGCGAAGGATTTCCATCTCCCGTTGCGTCAGCAGCTCCTGCCAGGAATCTTGTTCCAAAGCCGCCGCCGTTTCGTTATGTAAGACCGGCCCCTCAACCATTTTGTGGCTTAACCGTTTAAATTCGTCCAGCAATTTGGTGGTAACTTGCGGGTGGATAAAGGCGGTGCCGTTGGCCACCTGGCGAACCGCTTCGACCAACACTTCCGACTCTACGTCCTTCAGCAGATACCCGTTGGCGCCGGCGCGAATCGCTTCAAAAATATATGCTTCGTCATCATGAATGGACAAAATAAGAACCTTCACTCCAGGGTTCGCTTCTTTCACCAACCGGGTCGCTTCCACACCGCTTTTCTCCGGCATGTTGATATCCATCAGGATCACATCCGGCGACAAAGTGGCAGCCAGCAAAATGGCCTGTTTCCCATCGGTCGCTTCACCGATAATTTGAAAATCTTCTTCCAGTTCAAAAATCCGCCTCAATCCCTGGCGAAACAGTGTGTGATCGTCTGCAAGAACGACCTTGATCGGACTCCGAGGACTCAACTTTACTTGCCTCCTTGATTTGATATCGGCAGAGTAATGATCACCTTGGTTCCCTCACCGACTTTTGACCGGAACTCCACCTGCCCCCCAAGCAGTTGAATCCTTTCTTGGATCCCCAACAGCCCATAATGGCCCTGCTCCCGCTTGCCGCGCGTCTGATTCATGTCAAACCCTTTTCCATTGTCCAGAATGTGGACGATCACATGCGGCTGGTCGGTTTCCAGCTTGACAGTGGCAACAGAAGCTTCCGCATGTTTCCATATATTATTCAGCGCTTCCTGCACGGAACGAAAAATCGCCACCTCCAACGGGGCGGGCAACCTCCGCTCCTCTCCGATCAACACGAAATCCGTCTGGATGCCGTGTTTTTCCTGGAATTTTGCAAGATAGCGACGCAAGGTGGGAGCCAGTCCCAAATCGTCCAGCTCCATTGGGCGAAGATCAAAAATAATCTGACGAACCTCCGCGAGGCAGTCGCGCACCATCCCCTTCAGTTCGGCCAGCTCGCTGCGAACCCGGTCGATGTCTCGATCGATCATCTTTTCAGCGATTTCCGATCGCAACACGACGTTCGCCATCATCTGGGCCGGGCCGTCGTGAATCTCCCGTGCCACGCGCCGGCGTTCTTCTTCCTGCGCCTGGATGACGCGGATGCCAAGGTACTGTTTTTCCTCCATCGTTTGCAGCATGGCCCCGATTTCCTGCTGCTCTCCCGACAGATAGTTGAACGCAACGCTCAACTGGGTGATCAGACCTTCGGCCTTTTTGACCAACTCCCCCAAATTTTTCAAACGCTGGGACAGATCGTCCCGCCTGACACGCAGTTGCGTTTCCCGTTCCCGCACGACCAGGAGTTCGGTTTGCAGCCGCTGCGCTTCGTCATACACTTCCTTGATCTGGCGGTCGGAATATTTCGCAAAGCTCTTGCTGACCAGCACCAAACGCTGCTTCGCTTTACGCAACGCCGACTCGAGACGATCGACTTCCTGCACCGTTTCGTACACCTGCATCTGCACCGCCGCCACGTCCCGCTCCAATGCCTGGTATTCCTTGCGCGACGCTTCCGCGATTTCATAGATCTGGTGCTTGCTTTGCTCGATCGCCCGCAAAGTCGACGAAATCGCATGATCGAGGATCCGGGTGTCAAGAGCGACAGACACGTACCGAACCTCCTCTAATTCTTTTGACCTATGTATTCCATAAACAAGACCTATTTTCCTGCTGACTGGATGTATTTTTTTGGCGCACAAAAAACTGAGGACACGGTGGAAGCCGTGCCCTCAAATGCAATGGGGTAAGGGTGATACATTATACGGTTCGCAAGCGCCTGACCGTATTTGGGGGTGTCCCAAAAAATTTTTTGACCGCTTCCAAGCAACCGCGTATCAACAACAGCTGGCTACAGACCGGCTTTCGCGCGGAGGATGTCCGCTTTGTCCGTTCTTTCCCAGGGCAAATCGAGATCGCTCCGACCGAAATGTCCGTACGCCGCCGTTTGCCGATAGATCGGACGCCGCAGATCCAGTTCCCTGATAATACCCGCCGGCCGCAGATCGAAGTGCTCCTGCACGAGCCGGACGATCAGGTCTTCCGCCACCTTGCCAGTGCCGAACGTATCGACCATGATCGAAACGGGGCGGGCAACGCCGATCGCGTAGGCCAACTGAACCTCGCACTTGTCCGCCAGGCCGGCCGCCACGATGTTTTTGGCAACGTAACGGGCGGCGTACGCTGCGGAGCGGTCCACTTTTGTCGGGTCCTTACCCGAGAATGCACCGCCGCCGTGGCGTGCGTATCCGCCGTAGGTGTCGACGATGATTTTGCGGCCGGTGAGGCCGGCATCCCCTTGCGGTCCGCCGATCACAAAGCGACCGGTCGGGTTGATGAAATATTTTGTATCGCCACTCAGCAAATGAGCCGGGACAACCGGTTTGATGACATGTTCATGCAAATCTTTCTCGATTTGCTCACGCGATGCGTCTTCCGCGTGCTGCGTCGAGATGACGATCGTATCGATGCGGACCGGCTTGTCCCCTTCATACTCGACCGTCACCTGGGTTTTTCCGTCGGGGCGAAGGTAATCGAGCGTTCCGTTTTTTCGGACTTCACTCAGCCGGCGGGCCAGCTTGTGTGCGAGCGAAATCGGCAGCGGCATCAATTCTTCCGTTTCATTCACCGCAAAGCCGAACATCAAGCCTTGGTCACCGGCGCCGATCGCTTCGATTTCTTCCTCGGTCATCTGGCCTTCCCGCGCTTCCAGCGCCCGGTTGACGCCCATCGCGATATCGGGCGACTGCTCGTCAATCGACGTGATCACCGCGCACGTATCGGCGTCAAAACCGTATTTTGCCCGGGTGTATCCGATTTCGCGAATCGTATCGCGAACCACTTTCGGGATGTCAACGTATGTATTGGTCGTGATTTCACCGGCTACCAGGACAAGACCGGTCGTTACCGAAGTCTCGCAGGCAACGCGGGCATTCGGGTCTTTCGCAAGGATCGCATCCAATACCGAATCGGAAATCTGGTCGCATATTTTATCGGGATGTCCTTCTGTCACGGACTCCGATGTAAACAAGTAACGACGTTTCGTCACAGGTATCCCCCCTGTTTTGGCAAAAAAATATATTTTAAGTCAATAAGCTATATTATCCTAAATCGGGTAGGCTGTCAATCTTTCCGTTAGCGTTTATCATCGCGGGTCAAGATATGCGCTGCATACAAACAGAAAAAACGAGGAACCAATAAAAGGGACACTCGCGTGAGTGCCCCGGTTTCCGGCAATATTTCGGTTATTTGACCGTTCTAGCCAGCTGCTGCTGGGAAAAAGCGACCAGCCGCTGCACCATTTTTCCGCCGACAGCCCCTGCATCGCGGGTCGCGATATGCCCCCAGTAGTCTTCGCTGCCTTGATGCACGGGCAGCCCCATCTCGGCGGCGATTTCGTACTTCATGTCATCCAGCGCCTTATGGGCTGCAGGAACCAGTTGATCGCCTTTTCTGCCTGATCCTAATGCCACGTTGCTCGCCCCCTCGCCACCATTTTGTCACCCGGTACCTTTAGTCTGCTCGGATGACAGCAAGTTACCCTCTTCAATTGATGGTGAAACGGGGACTATTTTCCGAAACGTTCCCGCACAACCGTCCAAGCAAACCGCGGCAGCGCCAATTGCCGGCGCCAGCGGCTGGGTTGTTTCAGCAAGCGGTAAAGCCATTCCAAATGCAGTTTTCGCCACAAAAGGGGAGCCCGTTTGACCGTCCCGGCATAAATGTCGATGCAGCCGCCGACTCCAATTGACACCGGCACCCGCAATTCCTGCAAGTGATCGGCAATAAATTTCTCCTGCTTGCCCGACCCAAGGCCCACCAGCAACAGCCGCGGCTGGCGGCTGCGAATGTCGGCAATGATGCCCGGCACTTCCGCTTTTGAAAAAAATCCATCCCTGCCGGCAAGCGGAATGTTCGGATACAAGCGGGAGAGCGTCTGCCTCGCCAACCGGTTCGATTCGGCGCTCGCCCCCAACAGATAGACCGGCCATCCCTGTTGATTTGCCTTCTCAAACAGCAAAGGCAGCATGTCCGCCCCGGTCACCCGCTCGATCCGCCTGTTTCCCAGCAGCCTGGCCGCATAGACGATGCCGATTCCGTCCGGAGTGATCAAATCGGCCTGCCGCACGATGGCCTGCATTTCCCGGTTTTCCCGCACAAACATGACAAATTCCGGGTTGGCGGTCACCACCTGACGCGGCGTGGAACCTGCCATCCAGGATTGAATCAACTGGATCGTGTCAGCAAAGGAAAGGGTGCTGAACGGCACCCCGAGGATGTTGATCGTATCTTTCATGCGGAATTCCCCCGTAACCACTCGGCAAGCAACTGGTGAAGCCGCTCCTGCTCGTCCTTTTTAACAAAAAAATACCACAGTCTGTCCCGAGGCGCCACCTTGTTCACCCCATTGACCGTTTCTAAGCTTTCCAGATTTGAATCGAATTGATATACTAAATCTGTATTTTTCGTGCAGAATCGACATAAGTCGCATCCGCAGAGGCGATGTCGAGCATGGTCGGAAGGAGGACAAGCATGCCGAGGATTCTCATTTCCGGATATTACGGATTTGACAATTTAGGGGATGATACGGTTTTGTTCGGCATTCTGTCATCCATCCGCAAACTGCGTCCCGATGTGGAACTCGCGGTTCTCTCGAACCAACCGAAACGAACGCGGGAACTGTTCGGAATCCCTGCATTCAATCGTTGGAGTGTACCGGTGATCGCACGGGAACTGCACCGTTCGAACCTGCTCGTGATGGGGGGCGGTTCGCTTCTGCAAGATGTCAGCAGTCCTCGCAGTGTGGTCTATTATCTCGGCATCGCTGCACTGGCGAAAACGTTGGGAAAACCTGTTGTGTTTTACGCACAGGGGATCGGACCGATTAACAAAAAATTCTCGAAACAATTGATCCGCCGTATTGTGAACAAGGTTGATCTGATTACCGTCCGGGATGACAAATCCTACGATGATTTAAAAAAATTGGGTGTGCACAAACCGCCCATTCATGTAACAGCCGATCCGGCTCTGGCAATCGACACCTCTCTTTTTCCCAAGGAAAACGGGATTGCGATTCTCAAACAATTCAATGTGCTGCCGGAGAGCAGGCCGTTAGTCGGAATTGCCATCCGCAACTGGCATACCTCACACCCCTACCTGGAGGTGTTGGCAAGGACTTGCGACGAGTTGCACCGGCGCGGCTGGCAAGTGGTGTTTATTCCCATGCAGTACCCGGGAGACGTTCATGTATCGCAACAGGTGATCTCGCAGATGCAGGAACCTGCGGTGCTTCTCGACCGCCAGTTTTCCTTCCGCGATATTTCTAGCATCATCGCCAGCATGGATCTGATCGTCGGCATGCGCTTGCATTCACTGATCTTGGCAGCCCTGTTCGAAGTGCCTTTTGTATCGTTATCCTATGACCCGAAAATCGAACGGTTTGTTCACCGGCTTGGCTTGCCGCCAGGAGAGCGGGTGACCAGCGTGACGTTTGAAAGTTTAAATCAGCAGATACAAAGGGTCGAACAAAACCGCGAGCAAATCATCGGGCAAATCCGCGAACCGATGAGGCTCCTGCGGCGGGAAGCGGAAAAAAGCGGCGAATATGCGGTTCAGT
Source organism: Effusibacillus pohliae DSM 22757 (assembly GCF_000376225.1). NCBI lineage: Bacteria > Bacillati > Bacillota > Bacilli > Caryophanales > Alicyclobacillaceae > Effusibacillus > Effusibacillus pohliae. The sequence continues at coordinate 33,513 of NZ_AQXL01000124.1, read as the reverse complement.
TTTTAACCCGTTGACGACTTGACGAATCCTTTCTGTACGGGGAGTGGAGACGTTCGATGCGTGTTTTGACATGGATTTTGTGCGGAGTTCTGCTGCTGGTCACCGGGGGTGCGTCGAATGCTTATGTATCCGGCCATTCGCAATCGGTTCTTCCTCCTGCCCGCTCAGAAGGTCCTTTGCATGCAACAGACGCAGCCCTGACTGCCGGCATTGCTTTGCCGGCCGCTCACGCGAAGCAGGAGACGGTGGAGAAAGCAGTCGCAACCAAAATCCCGGTCCTCATGTATCACTCGATCTCGGACAATCCGCAGAACCGTTTGTGCCTGGCACCGACCCGCTTCGCCGAGCAAATGGAATACCTCAAACAGGCGGGATACCACTCGATCTCCTTTAAAGATCTGGAGGATTGGAAAGCGGGCAAACCGCTGCCCGTCAAACCTGTGTTGATCACGCTGGATGACGGGTACCGGGACAACTACACGAATGCCTATCCCGTGCTCAAGCGGCTTCACCTGAAAGCTACGGTTTTTCTGGTGACCGGATTTTTGAACCAGAAACAGTTTCTAACGGAAGAAATGGTCAAAGAGATGGCGGCCGACGGACTGATCGAGTTCGGCTCGCACACCCGGTCGCACGCAGATCTGACCACACTGCCGGAGGATCGGCTGCGCAGCGAAATTTTCCAGTCGAAAGCGGAACTGGAAACGCTGCTCGGTACACCTGTCACCGCGTTCTGTTACCCGGCCGGCCGACTGAACGAAAAAACGGTCAATTACGTGGAAAAAGCGGGCTACCACTTTGCCGTCACCACCCGCCCCGGGTATGCGGAACTGTCGCAGGGCGTGTTGCTGTTACACCGCGTGCGGATAAACGGCGACCTGCCGCTGGATCAGTTCAAGCAGATGCTGCCATAAAAAATCAAAATCCTCCTGCGCCGGCCGCACGCAGGGGGATTCTTCATAAAAACATGGGATTCATCTCCGTCAAGCAGGTCCCCGAGACCGCCGAGGATGCTCCCTTCTTCCCGACGGCTGCCGCCTGCTTGCGGCGCTTCGGCGATCACGCTTTCCTGCGGATCCTGCTCGATTTCGACAAATTGCATGTCGTCGCCGTAAATCCGGTAACCGATTTGATGCGCATTCATGGACGTTTCCTCCTTTTTTCCTCTTTGACCAACCATGGAAACCGCGCAAGCAAGCGGTTGATCCGGGAGCCGATTTTTGGAATGTACAACAGTTCGGTGAGCGAGACGCTCCCGATCAAAAGCGTCAGAATTCCGTAAAAGAGGACGCTCAGCGGCAACACGATCGCCAGCTCGACAGTCGCCAGCAACCGCTCGGAAGCGATCGTCCCCTGCAACAGCGCGTGCAGCAAACGGTAGCCGCCCCACAGCGGCAGACCGGTGAGTACCGTGGCCGCCAGCGGACGCGTCAGCATCATGCCGAGGTTGAGCCGGACACCGGTGATGCTGAATACGCTGCGCAGGTTGAGCCAGGCGGATACCACGTACGCAAGCGCGGCGGAAATCGCCGCTCCCTCGATGCCAAGGAGCGGAATCAGCGCCACATTTATCACCAGCTTGCAAGCGGTGCCGGTCAACATGTTGCGAACCGGTAAATACATCCGGCCGATCCCTTGCAGCATGTAGGTGGTGATGATCTCAAACGACATAAAGATGCCCATGAACGACACGATCCGCATCACCTGCACCCCGTCCGTATGGCGAAACAGCATGATGTCGATCGGCTCCGCCAACAGAAACAACACGGCCGTGGCCGGAAACAGGGTGAGGCTCATCAGCCGGAACGAGATGTCGATCCGCTCCCGCAGCAGCCGGTCGTTCCGCGCGCTGATCGCTTCCGAAACGGCGGGCAGCAGGGAAGTCCCGATCGCCGTCGCCAACGTCACAGGCAGTTGGATCAACCGATACCCGTCGTTGGTCAGGACGCCGTATGCTCCGGTTGCGTCATACTCCGTCCAGCCTATCCATTTCAGTAGATTGATGACCGTCGAGTAGTCGACCAGTTGGGCGATCGGCAGCACCAGGCTGGCCAGCGAAATGGGGATCGCGTAGCGGATCAGTTTGCGCCGGACCGCCCGGTCGTCTTCCGTGTTGCGGCCGGTCAGCCTGTGCCGAAAACGCCGTCGCATTTTTTGCACCGAATACGCGACCAAAATCAGGCTGGCCAATGCCCCGACCGCACCGCCAAACGTTGCAGTGGCGGCGCCAAACGAGACGCCCCGCCCGGATTGCAGGACCAGGTAGGTGCCGACCAGAATCACCCCGACCCGCACCAGTTGCTCGACCACTTGCGAGGTGCCGGATGGCGCCATCTGTTGGTGGCCTTGCAGGTAGCCGCGAAACGCGGCCAACACGGGCACCACCAACACGGCAAACGACAGCGCCCGGATCGCCAGAGTGGCGTCCTGGTTGCCGCCGATTGTTGCGAACAGGGGAGCGCCCGCATACATCAGCAAAAAGGACACCACTCCAGTGATGCCCATCAGCCGCACCGACACCCTGAATGTCTGTTCCGCGCCATCATAATCGTTGACGACGGTGCGTTCGGCCACCGCCTTCGACAGCGCCAATGGAAACCCTGCCAGCGCAATATAGAGCATCACCACATACAGCGCGTAGGCGAGCTGGTACAGGCCCATGCCGTAATTTCCGATCATGTTCTGCAACGGCACGACATACACAACCCCCAGGATCTTGGAAACGATACCGGCCGCCGCCATGAAAAACGCGCCTCTGACAAACGTTTGACTCTTTGTTGTGCTCATGCTTCCTCCCGCGTGCTTCTGTCCACTCTCCTCAATATACACGATTTTTGTGGTGGTTCCAATGAAAAAAGCGCCTTCCGTGGAAGGCCCGTCTGGTTGAAAACAAAGAATACCCATTCTTATTATCGCTTCCTCGCTAAACAATGTGGGTTTTTGATCACAAATCTTTGCGATGAAAAATAACGTAACCGAGAATATTCAATAGAAACCAGCCAAAAGAGCTGATAGCGACACTCAGAAAAGAAGACTTTACGAGAATAGGATATAGAAAAGCGTTCTGTTCGCCTCCCAACAAAGGACGCAAATACGGTGAAAATGATTGATAGTGGGTTCCTAAATAAGTTAAAATGTAACCGGTGTACAAGGTCACGATGGTGGCTATCCCGGGTCGAGAAAATAAGGCCGAGCATGTAAAAAGAATTGTTGTATACCACCATATTGTCATTAGAAAGTTAACGAAAAGCCACAAAAAAACAATTGAAAAAGGCTGGCCCTTTCCGTTTAAAATAAGGATTGGGGGAATTCCCCAATCATGGGATGAGGTGATCAGTCCGCTTAGTAGCAGGCTTACGAGCACTACAAAAGCGGCAAACAAAAATCCCAAAACAAACCAAGCTACTAATCTGCACCACCAGTAATTTAATCTTGATGGGATTCGAGATAACAGCATTTTCATCCACTGCCTCTGGAGTAATGAAAACGGTTCTCCAATTCCCAAAATAAAAAGAGTCGGTAAGAACAACCAACCCAAAATTTCATAAGTTGGGGGGTGAAGCGATGGCCCTGATAAAACAGCTTGCGCCAATTGCCAGTAATTTAACGAAGTATGATGGTCGTCAGATAGATAAACAAAGTTTTTTTCGGTGAGAAATATATTGACTCCCATCAACAAAAAAATGAGAACCCATCTCTTGCGCCATAGGCCAGAAAAAAATTCAATGGCAAGGAATTTCCAACACGCCATACGCAATCGAATCTCTCCCAATTCTAAAAATCCCTTCTTAAAACCATCCAGTGTCCAATACAACCAACAGCAGCGATAATAAGCAATCCCCCGATAACAGAAAAAACTGTCGTATAGTAAGAAGGGGATTTGGAAAAAATGTCATGATGAGTTAAGAGTACCAAATGCAAGGTGGGCCCCCATACAGCATTCTGTGGGGCAATAACCCATATCCCATATGAAATCATACAGGTTGCTGCCCCGATCATCCATGCGATGCCGGCATTCCCCAGAACAAAAGCGAACAAAACCACGCAAGCAGCAAGAGCATAAATTCCAACCGTGACTAATCCCCATACCTTAAGAAAGATGATGGGCGGGGGGACTTGTAACTGGTGAATGGTTAGACCGCCTTGATAAGCCCAATGTGACAAAAAAACAAGTTTGCTCCAATATGGTTGAAACTGAACAACGAACAAGCTAATCATGATCGCTAGTATCCAAAAGATGCTGACGTAAATGAACGCAGTCACAAAAAGGGCCCCCAACTTACTCCACCACCATTGAGCTCTTGACATCCCCCGATTCCAAATCATATAACCCCATCCATTCAGGTCTCTTGTAACTGTATCAACAATCATAGTGAAGAAGAAAGCAGGGATAAGCACAGCAACCTTGAAAGGATCATTGAAAGTTTCTAGCAGAATATCCCATTGATTCGCCGCATACAATTCCCCGTATTTTAGAATATCGGAAATAGAGATCCCACAGATTGCGATGGCAAAAAGCGGTACCAAACGCCAGCGTGCGTTGCTTAAAATCGTTAACAAGTTCATCCAAAGTATCCGCCAAAACAATGAACCAGTCCCTCCTCACGTTGAGCCAAACAATCTAAGTTAGATAATTGCGCTTTATGTGGTTATGCTCCATTCGGTGAGTACGCCATTCTTCATAAGGAGGACTTTGTCCGCAAGTCTCTCAACCTCTTGTAAATTATGAGATGTCATAACGATTGCAACTCCATTCGATCGCAATTCAGTCAGCATCTCCAAAAATTTATCGTGAAATTCAGGATCCAACGCATTGGTTGGTTCATCAAGCAAAAGGATTTTTTGTCCTTCCATTAGCGCTTGGGCGATACCCAAACGTTGTCTCATTCCCAAAGAATAGGTACGTACTGGGCGAACATCGGCGGGATCTAGTCCAACTGCCCTCAAAGTATCTACTATGTCTTGTTCTTTGATCCGCCGTCGGAGCATGGCAAGCAATTTTAAATTGTCCAATCCGGAAAGATAAGGAAGGAAACCAGGTGTCTCAATTAATAACCCCACATCAGCAAGAGGACCGATTAATCCCGGACGCAACGGTTTTCCACCAATCGTAATATTTCCTTTGTCCGGATAAACAAGTCCCGCTAATATGCGAAGGAACAACGATTTTCCGGAACCATTCGCTCCAACAATCGAGACAATCTCACCATACGAAATACTAAAATCAACTCCTTTTAGAATTTCAATTTTACCGAGTCTCTTCTCTATTCCCGTAGCCTGAATTGCATGAGCAGAAAAACTAGTCAAGGATTTTCTCCCCCTTACGAAGAAAAATCATATAGGCAGCCATGTTCAATAACAGAATCAATATAATCCAGAAAATCGGAATCCACGGTGCCGAAGGCCCCGTACCCGGACCACTTTCCATGAATGGTCCTGACAGGACCAAAGGAGAGTAGTGAGGCAACCCAACCAAGGGAATCATCATGATAAAAGACACAATAATATATATCAACCAAGGTACACCCAATACGAGATAGATATTGGTCGTAAATAAAGACACCAAAATGGCAATATTGGTCCAAGCCACGGCTGACAGGATCACGATGCCAGAAACCACAACAATATAAGCAAAAGGGTGCTTAAAAAACAAATTATGCATAAAAGTTGGAAATAAAAAAACTTCATCTTCCGGGACTCCCGGTAGAGAAAAAGTCGCAATTCCATTAACGAAATGCCAAGGTGGTAGTTTTAATGGAAGCCAAATCGATACAATTAAGAAAGAAATAACAAGTCCAACAGCAAAAAACAAAACGATAAAAAGACTGGTGGACAGAAGTTTATTCAATATGTATTCCTTTCTTGATAACCGTATGAGCATAAAACGAATGAATCCGGTTCTTCGGTCCCATGCCACACTATCACCTGCCACAAGACATGCTATCAACGGTAAAACCGCAATCCAAAAAGCACCACTACCGGTTCCTAATGCAGAAATGTAAGCCATATACGCACTATAATAACCTGAAAAATAAGTCGGTTTACTATGATAATAGAAAAATCCTTGCACCATAAAACCAATCAAAGCGATCATCGCCAAAAGTACTTGCCAGCGACGCACCAATCGATATCCTTCTGCAAAAATCATCTGAGCCTTCACCCATTCTGATTTTTAATAAATTTACTAGAATTAAGAAAAATTATGCTTTTTCAAGTACGGCACCCCAGACTGCACATAGTGCCAGAGTGCCGTACTTGAAATTCTTAGGACCACCACGAACCTTTTACTTCAACATTAACTGGTACCCAAAAATGCGTGTCCATAGACCATTCAACCTTCGAGCCTGAAGTTGCACTAGTGTTGTAGTAATACGTTTTTCCGGAATACAAATCATAGGAGGAAGAGATGGCACTGCCGTTATCATTGGAGATCCATCCATTGATATCCCCATCATACCCTCCACCAATAGAAGATACATAGCTTTTCTGAGCACTCCCCGATGCTGTTTGCGGCTCGCTATACCAATTCGGGGTCCCGAAGCTAGGAACAATGGCATCGTATTGGTACGGACCATTATAGGCCAACACTGCTCCAACCGACATCAACAGTCCAAAAACCAACGCAGTCAAAATCGTAATTTTGGACAGCTTCATCCTAACAGACATAACCGATTCCTCCTTTAAAAAGATTTTTGAACTAGCTGAAGACAAACGATTCAAACTCTTTCGCCAAATCCACAGCTACTTTTTTTGTTTACACAAACACCTCCCGTAAACTGACATGCTTCTTCCACAGTAAAAGAATGTTTTTCTTTTTTATTATCTCCCTATTTCGGAATCAGAATTTATCTTTATGTCTATTATATTATAATTACCAAAGCTATCTGTCAACTATAAAACTCATCGAAAAATACACTTATCTAGTAAGAGTGACTGCTAATTCCCAGCCTCTCACCTAGCATACAGCATTAGGCGGTTCGCCAACCTTGACAAGATTTAGGTGTTTCCGAGCAATTTGTGCAACTCAAATATTCGAGTGATTCTCCATACTCCCTTCCGACCGTTTGCGATTTCAAAGACCTATCGTTCCTTCAACACCGACGATTCAACAATGCAATCACCGTTTACAAGAGAGTTAGGCTCGGACTTTAATCGGCTCAAAGATATGTTCTTCTTGTACGTTCGTACAAAAAAAAAAGGAAGAACCCCGTCACCCGAGCGGATTCTTCCTAATCGGCTCTTTGAGCGAATCGTCACAATCACTTTCTCAGAAACCAATCTGAGAATTTGGTTTTGCCCTACGGTTACCCATCCAACCGAATCTCGCGGCCCGCCTCGGCCGAGCGATACAACGCATCGAGAATCCGCGCCACGCGTAACCCTTCTTCCGCGGAGCAAAGCGGGGGTGTGCCGGTGCGAACGGCGCGGGCAAATTCACGGAGCATCGCCAGAGAGCCGTCTTTTTCCAGCACAGAGTGGGGACCCGCGCCAGGAACTTGTGGAAATTGCGGTGCGACATCCACAAGCTGCCCCCCGCGCTCCCCGTAATACATCACCGCATCATTTTCCAGTTGGACGCCTCCCGTGACACCGAGCAGGTGTAGGAAACGGCGTTCTTTTTCAATGTTGGCCGCCCAACTGACATCGAGCGTCAGGGTGGAACCGTCCGCGCAACGGATAAAAGCACTGGCGAGATCCTCCACATCAAACACGCCTTGCGGATTCGCCACATTCCACGTGCGAACCTGGTGATCCGGCCGGTCGCCAAATTTTCGGTAGGTGACGCCGCTGACCGCGACCGGTTCCGGACTGCCCATCAGCCACAAAGCCAAATCGAGCATATGCACGCCCAAATCGATCAGCGGGCCGCCGCCCGACAGCCGTTTGCTGGTAAACCAGCCTCCCCATCCGGGAATTCCCGCCCGCCGCAGCCAGCCGGTTTTCGCATGATAGATGTCGCCAAGCTCTCCCTCGTACACCAGTTGCTTGATCCACTGCGAATCGGACCGGAACCGGTTGTTCAGGGCGATCATCAGCGTGCACCCAGTTTCCCGCTGTACACGAACCATTGCTTTCGCTTCTTGCAGGCTGGCGGCCATCGGTTTTTCGCACAAAACATGCTTGCCCGCCTGCATCGCATCGATCGCAATCGGCGCGTGGTACGCGTTGGGGGTGGTGATGATCACCGCATCGATATCGTTTTGCTCCAGCATCTGGCGGTAATCGGTGTGCACTACCGGGATGTGAAAATCGGAAGCCGCTTGCCTTGCAGTCGCCTCCACCGCATCGAATACCGCCACGATCTCCGTCTCCGGCAAAGCGGCACAACCCGGAAGATGCCGCTGGCGGGCGATCCCCCCCGCCCCGATCAGTCCAATCCGTAAAGTGTCTGCCATAGAAAAGCCTCCATATTCAATGGCACCAAAATAGCGCTGATTCAGACAGGGGCCCGGGTACGGCGACCCAGGACAATGTGGGCCGGCCCGCTCCCCCCATCCAGCTACCTGAACGCATCGTTACTTATGATATGCAGGTTTCCCTCAAGAATGGTGGTCAAATCACCTACGCCCACCAGGCTTCTGCGACCGGATCCCGCAGGATCACCTGCTTGAGGTTGGCAACCCCTTTGCTGAACCCTTCTTCAACCGACATCAACGCATCTTCGTGCTCAATGCTCAACACATAGTCATACCCCACCAGCCGCAATGCCGATACGATATCCGCCCAATGTTTCAGATCATGCCCGTAGCCCACCGTCCGGAACATCCATGACCGGTTTTGCACCCGGGTGAAACTTTGCGTGTCCAGCAGGCCGTGCATGTTGACATTGGACGTATCGATTGCCGTATCCTTCGCGTGGAAATGATGGATCGCATTTACTTTGCCGAGCACGCGAATCGCCTGGATCGGATCGATCCCCTGCCAGTACATGTGGCTTGGGTCGAAATTGGCCCCGATCACTTCCCCAACCGCGTCGCGCAAACGAAGCAGGGTGGCCGGCGAATGCACCGAAAATCCGCCGTGCATTTCAAACGCCAGCTTGACACCGTGCTGTGCCGCAAAGCTGCCCCATTCCCGCCAATAGGGAATCACTTTTTCGCGCCATTGCCACTCGAGCACTTCCGTATAGTCGTGCGGCCAGGCGGAGACCGGCCAGTTCGGGTACTTCGCCCCCTCATGGTCGCCCGGGCAGCCCGAGAATACGTTGACCACCGGAACTTCCAGCAATTGAGCAAGTTTGACCGTTTTCACATACGTTTCATGGAATCCTTTGGCAATCTCCTTGTTCGGGTGCAGCGGGTTGCCGTGACAGCTCAGGGCGGAAATCATCAGGCCCCGGTCCTCGATCGCTTTTTTCCATTTTCGGCGGGCGTCCGCATCTTCCAACAGCACATCGGGCTTGCAATGCGCATCGCCCGGATAATTGCCCGTTCCGATCTCGACCGCGTCCAACCCGTGCGCCTTGACATGATCCAGCATTTCTTCAAACGGCATGTTTTGAAACAACACAGTAAATACACCGAGTTTCATCTTCGATTGCCTCCTTCCAGTAGCTCTTCCACAATGAATTACTCCACCCGCACGATCCGGCCCGTTTCAGCCGACTCCAACGCCGCCAAAATCACTTTCAGCGACTTGTATCCTTCCTCTCCCGAAATGGCAGGCCGGGTGCCGGTCAAGATATGCTCGATAAACGCATCGATCACACCGCTGGTCGTTTGTTTTTCGTTGGTCGCCACAGCACCCACCTGATACAGCGCCCGTTCACCGTTTGCAAACTCGACGATGACGCCGTATGTCGGATCTTCCGCCAACCGCAGTGTCCCCTTCTCGCAATAAAAGACAGTGCTGTTGTCCTCCTTCGGTTGATACGTCCAGCTGGCCACCAGCGTCCCGATCGCTCCGCTTTCCGTTTTCACAATACACACCGCGTTGTCATCCACATCCGTGTTTTGCTTGGCAAGCGTTCCGACAAACGCCCCGACCTCCACAATCTCTTCGCCGAGGAGGAAGCGTAGCAAATCGGCTTTGTGCACCCCGAGGTCGCCCATTGCACCGATAAATGCCTGCTGTTTCTGGAAAAACCAGCCGCCCGCTCCTTCCACGCTCCACATCTCAGGCCCGGCATGACCGAATGTCGTGCGGAACGTCAACACCCGTCCCAGCACGCCGCTGTCCAGGATCTCTTTCGCCTTCTTGTGCGGCGGCATCAATCGCTGGTTGTGGCCGATCATCAAAAACTTGCCGCTTTTTTCGGCCGCCGCGATCATCGCCAGCGCCTCCTCATGCGAGGTGGCCATCGGCTTTTCGCACAGTACGTGCTTGCCCGCGTCCAAAGCCGCGATGCTGATCGGTGCATGCAGCGCGTTCGGGGTGCAGACGCTCACCGCGTCCAATCCCTCATTCTGCAGCAACTCCCGATAATCCGTGTAGGCCTTGGCCCCGTATGTTTCCGCCACCTCCTGCACCCGCTCGCGATCCTTATCACAAACCGCCACGATTTCGGCGTTCAGGTTGGCCGCATATTCCGGCAAATGCCGGTGTTGCGCAATGCTGCCGCAGCCAATAACCCCGATTTTCAGCTTTGCCACGAAACATTCCTCCCCAATGTTTTTTGCGCTGAAACAGTCGTACCCGCTCAATTACTCCTTGACAGCGCCGGACGTCAAGCCGGAAATGATCCGCCGCTGGAAAATCAAAACCATAATGATCAATGGAACCGTCACGATAATCGACGCTGCCGAAATTTCCCCCCAGGGCATCGTGTATTGCCCCTGGAACATCGCGATGCCGACCGGCACCGTTTTCATCGCTTCCTCCGTGTTGATCGTCAGAGCAAACAAAAATTCATTCCATGCCGCAATAAACACCAGAATGGCGGTGGTGAAAACCCCCGGCAGCGCGACCGGGAAAAAGACCCGGATGAGCGTTTGCAAGATGCTGGCCCCATCCACTTTCGCAGCTTCCGCCAGATCGTAGGGAATTTTGCGGAAAAACACGGTCAGGTTCCAAATTGCCAGCGGCAAAGCGAACGTGGTGTAGGGAATGATCAATCCCAGATAACTATTGGTCAGTCCCACTGACTGCATGAACAGGAAAATCGGCGAGATGGTGGCGATTTGCGGAAACATCGAGACCGCCAGCACAATCCCCAAAATGACCGTTTTTCCCCTGAACTTCAACCAGGCGATCGCGTATGCCGCAATCGAAGCGATGATGATGCTGTACAAGGTGGTGAGCACGGCGACCACTGTACTGTTCCACAAATAAGTGCCAAACGGCCGCTGCGTAAATACCCGGATATAGTTGACCAGGGTTGGATGCTGGATCCAGGCATCAAATGCGCGTGCGCCAAACAGTTCGTTGGGTGGCTTCAACGAAGCGATCAGCATCCACAGAAACGGGAACATCACGACAAACAGGAAACCGGCCAAGAAAACGTAAAACAGCGGCCCCGCCTTTTTTTGCATCGTTTCTCACGCTCCTTCCGAGTACCAGGCATCCGGTTTACCGGGCTCTGCTGTCCCCGAGCAGATCCGCGCCCAAAATTTTGATAAACCCGATGCTGATCAGGGCCACACACACGAATACGATCACCGAAAGAGCGGAACCGGCTCCAAAATTCAACTGCGCAAACATCGTTTTGTACGCGTAAATGGAGATGGTCTCCGTCGAATTCGCCGGACCGCCGCCGGTCAACACGTAGATCAGGTCGAATACGCGGAACGCATCCAGCGTACGGAACAAAAGCGCGACCAGAATCGCCGGCTTCAACAGCGGCAAGGTGATGCGGAAAAACTGCTGCCACTTCGTGGCTCCGTCGATGTCGGCAGCCTCGTACAGTGAATCCGGAATCGTCTGCAAACCGGCAAAAATGAGCAGTGCCATAAACGGAGTGGTTTTCCACACATCGGCAAAAATCACCGAAAACATAGCACCCCACTTGGTGGTCAGAAGCGTGCTCATATCGGAGATCAGGCCGACCGTCGCAAACGCTTTGGCGACGATTCCGTTTTGGCCGTCATACAGGAATTTCCACATCAAGGCGGAAATGACGGTCGGAATCGCCCATGGAATCAGCACGGCCGCGCGCACCAGCCCCCTGCCCCGGAACTGTTTATTGATCAGAACGGCAATCCACAACCCCAAGAGCAGTTCGGCCGCAACCGAAATCGCCGTAAATACAGCCGTATTGAACAGGGACAGCCACATGCGCTTTTCCGTCAAAAACTGCTTGTAGTAGGACAATCCCACAAAATTCGGCTCAATGACGGACAGCTCCAGTCCCTTGACAAGTCCTGTCACGTCGTTCGGCCGTTTCAGCTGTTTGGCAGCAGCGAGTTCCGCCAGCTGTTTGTCGGCCTGCTCCGCCGTCTCTTTCAGCTGCTTCGCTTTCCCGTCACTGATGTCCACGTATTTCAGCTGGGCCGGAACCGGTTTGAAATCATACAGCAGATCGCTCACCTGCTGGTAACGGTCCTTCACCTGCTTTTCTTCGCCGATTGCAGCCTGGGCGTTTTCCAGCCGTGCCCGAATATCCGCCAGCTGTTGTCGGGTGCCTCCCTGCGCCTGCTGCACTTCCTTGTCCAGCGATTTCAGCAAATACGGCATCGTGTTGACATACCGCTCCAGATCGATTCCGTATGACGCATGGGTTTCCGTTTTCGTCGGGTCATTCAGCCGTATGTCATGCAAACTGAGCCAAAAAGAGCGAACGACCGGCCAGATCGCGATCACCAGGATCACCAACAAGGCGGGAAACACCAACAGATACCCGGCCTGTTTTTCCGACAGGCCGCTGCCCTTGCGCTTTTTCATTCGCTCACCCACTTTCTTTCGTTTCAGGCCAAAACATCCGCCCACCCCGCATCCGCCAAGTGAAAAATACCATGTCGGGCATTCCCGAAAGGAGCCGCCCACCGCCTCCCCCGGGAGCCCCCATGGTATTGGGCAACTTCAAATGCTGTTTACTTGCCGACGACTTCCTTGATTTTCTTTTCCATGTTCTGTACCGCTTGCTCGGCCGTTTGTTGTCCGGCCAGCGCCTTCGACACCTCGATCTGGATGACCTCGGAAATCTTCGGATACACCGGCGAGGTCGGACGCGGAACCGCCGCGCTGATGCCCTTCACAAAATCCTTGTTGGCAAACAGCGGGCTCGCGTTTTTCACTTCCGAATCGTCGTACAAAGGCAGATAGGTGGGGGCGCTGCCACCCTTGACCGCCGTGATTTTTTGCCCCTCCGGACCGGTCATAAACTTCAGAAACTCCCAAGCCTCTTTCGGATGCTTGGAGTACTTGTTGATCCCCGACATCCAACCGCCCAGCGTGGCAGCAGAACCCTTGTCCCCTGCCGGCAACGGAGACACTCCGACCTTATCCACAATCTTCGACTGTTTCGGATCCTGTGCGAGTGCCCATTGATACGGCCAGTTACGGATAAACGGCGACTGCCCTTCAATAAACGCCGTGTGCGACTCCAATTCGGTGAAGGTCGTGATGTTTTTCGGAACGAAGTCGGATTTGACGACTTCCATCATTTTCTTCAATCCCTTGATCGTTTCCGGGCTGTTGACCACGACATTGCCCTGGTCGTCGAGAATTTTTCCGCCGTAGGAAGAGATGAACTCCAGGAAGTTGCAGACCAGCCCTTCGTACTGTTTCGCCTGCATCAGATAGCCGAATTGCGTTCCGCCCTGCCCTTTCAGGCTTTTTGCCTGCTGAATCAATTCATCCCACGTTTTCGGCGGCTGCTTGACCACATCTTTCCGGTAAAACAGCAGGCCGGTATCGATAAATTTCGGCATTGTCCACTGCTTGCCCTCGAAGTTGCCGGCTTCCACCGCTCCCTGGATATAGTCCTTCAGGTTGATTTTGTCTTCTTCGATAAACCGGTCGAGCGGCAGCAGGTAGCCGGCCTGGGCGAATTCAGCAGGCCAGATCACGTCCAGGTCAAACACATCGATCTCCGACGATTTGGCACTCAGCATCGTCACATACTGGTCATGACTTTGCCCCGTGTCAGCCGGCATTTCCCGCACTTCTACGTCGATGTTCGGATGGGTCTTTTTAAACGCTTCGACCAGTTGTTGCGTCGCGCCGGTCACGTCTTTGCCCCGAGCGAACACGATTTTCACCTTTTCGCCTTGCTTGTCTCCCCCTGGTTGGGGTTGCGCCTGTTGCCCGGAAGAGCAAGCAGTCAGCGCCAACGACATGGCAAGTCCCGCATTCAGCAATGCGATTTTTTTCCACTTCATTCGATTGACCTCCTTTTTTGATCACGGACGATCAACTCGGTGTTGCCCGCACGGACGCGGGCGCTTTTAGCCGAGTTTCCTCTACTGATGTTTGATCGTTGTGTCTCAAAAGCTATTTTTCTAGCAACATGGATGGAAATCGATCCCGACATCCCCCTCCTTTCCTGGCAGTCTCGATCAAAATGGGAATCCCGGTTGGCTGGATTACTCCGGCCTGCCGCCGCAGGAACGTCGAATCACCAACGTATGCGGCAAAATCGTCTGCAGCGCCGGATCCGGGCGCCCCTCGAGCATCGTGATCAGCTTGCGCATCGCTTCCACGCCGATTTGATACTTCGGCTGCACGATCGTCGTCAGCGGCGGATCCACGACTTCCGCCATTTCAATATCATCGAATCCGACGACCGCCAAATCGTCCGGCACCTTCAGCCCGTGCAACTTCGCTTCCAGAATCGCCCCGATCGCCATCTTGTCGCTGGCGGCAAACAACGCGGTCGGACGAGGATTCGCCTGCAGCAATTTCTGCATCAAGCGCCGTCCCGATTCCAGCGAAAAATCTCCTTCGCCGACCCACTGTTCCGCGATGCCGTGCTCCCGCAGGGCCCGCTGGTACCCGTGCAGGCGATCGCCGCTCAGCACCACCTCCGAAGGACCGGCAAAATGGGCGATCCGCTTGTGCCCCAACCGAATCAGGTGAGACGTCGCTTCAAACGCGGCCTGTTCGTTATCGATCGCCACCGACTGAAACATACCGGAGCTGTACTCGCAGGCCAATACGACCGGGCCGATTTTTTGGATCGCTTCAATCTCCGGCTGCGGATTGCGGACGGCGGTCAGGATGATCCCGTCGGCCCGCCGCTCTTCCAACAGCTTCACATAGTTCCGCTGCCGGTCCGCATGGTTGTCCGTGTTTCCAAGGATGACCGTGAATCCGTGGGCCAGTGCCTCATCTTCCATGCCGCGGATGATCTGCGAGAAGAACGGGTTTGTGATGTCCGGCAGCACCACGATCACCGTCCGCGTCTCCTGCTTGCGCAGGTAGCGTCCCAGTCCGTTTGGCTGATAGTTCAATTTTTCGATCGCTTCCATCACCTTTCGCCGCGTGTCCGGCGTAAACGGGCCATTCCCGGTCAGTACGCGCGAAACTGTTGCGGTCGACACTCCCGCCATTCTTGCCACATCTTTGATGGTCGCCATGTTCGCCTCCACATCTGGCCTCACGCTGTTGCTCAAGATACGGGTGTAATCGTTTTCTGTAAACGATTACTGTAAACGATTTCACCAATACTACAAGATATGCATGCGAGACGTTTCGCATGCTGCATGATGTTCGTCTATCCGGCTCCCAACCTAAATCAACCATAGTTTTACGGCATCTGTCAATAACAAAAATAGTAAGAAAACGGGCTGAACCGAATCACCCGATGTGCCAACGAAAAAAATCACAAGCCCACCCGGCGGCACATTTCCGGTCTGACCGGAACCTGTCGGCGCACCGGGCGGCCCGCTTCCGGTCAGGCTGCCGCCTGCTGCCGAACCAATTTTGGCTGCAGCAGGTGACTGTAGCGGCCGATCAGCGCTGGCAGCAGCAGCCAGCCGACCGCCCACGCGCGATCCGCCCAGGTCCCCTCAAACAGCAGAGGCAAACACATCAGCACCGTATCAAAAATCGCATGGGCAAAAATCACCGTCTCCAGGTCGTAACGCAGAAAACACCAGCCGATCAACATGCCGAGCAGCGTCAATTCAACAAACCGCGTGTAGAAAGGATGCACGGGATAAAGCGAGTGCGCAAGCGCCCAAACCATAGCGGGCAGCAGCAGCGCCAGGAACGTGCTGCGGCAATATCGCTTGACCAGTCCGATCCCCAGCAGGCGAAACGTGATTTCCTCGCCGATGCCGGCCGTCCACGCGAGCAGCGGGAACAGACCGGGCACCAGGAAGTTCCACGGCGTCATTGTAAAATCGTTCTCCTGCCATACGTCGAAATAGGTTTCCGACACCCAATAAAAAATCGCCTGCACCCCCAGCCACACAAGCGCCAGCAGGTACCCGCGCAGCGCGGCCGCGCGCACCCGTTGCGGCCAACCGGCGTCCCCCCACCGCAACCATTTTCCCGGCCACAACCGTTCCTGCAGCACCCCGCCGGCGACAGCCGTCAGATAAGTGCTGCCGCTCGACAGCACAGCCAACGCGGTCATCCCGGCCGCCGTCAGCCACATCGTCACATCCACCGGGACATCAAGTCCCACAATGCCGGTTGCCGCCTGCGGCCACTCGTTCAGGCCGGTTGCCACCGCAACCCCCAGCAGAACCAGCCCCGACGCGAGACCACGCTGCCAATCGACCTCCCGTCTGGGATACACAAATGCCACCACCAACGAAAAGATCACCAATAGGATCGTTCCGATGAGACTGATCCCGGTCAAAATCGCGCCGAGCGTCCGCTGTTTGGCAAACCATTCCTGATCCGCTTTCGGAATCTCGTAATCGGTCCAATAGGCGGTGACCTGATCGCCCGTAATCCCCACTTCGTAAATCAGCCGCGAATCCCCGACGTGCCACGATGTATCGCGCCATGCGAATTGATACTCCCTCCACTGCCCTGCACCGCTATCATTGCCGCGCGAGGCTGCCCTGCCCCTTTCGGCAAGCACCAGCTTCTCCGTCTTAACGCCGTGCCGTTCCAGTTCCCGCTTCGCCAGAGCAAGCGCTTCCTGTTCCGACAGCAGCGGCTCATCCGGCCCCGCCTCGCGAATCAGCTCATAGCCCAAGACCCGGCCACTCGTTTCATCCACGTAAACCGTATAGGAATCCTTCCCAGGCCGAAAGAACGTGACAGCCCAATAGGCCAAGGGCCGGCGGCCGCCCTGCTTTGCGAATTCCCCATGCAGCCCGTGCCGTTTCAGGTAGGCGTCCATCTCCGAATCGCCCTCATAGAGAGCCGTTTGCATCATCCGCTCGACGGAAACCCCTTTCGACCGCAAAAAATCGGCAGCCTGCAAACCGGCCGCTTCGCGTGTTACCGTAACCTGGCCGACCGGCGTCTCATCCGGCCCTGACATCCAAACAAACACAGACAACCCAAGCAAAGCCAAAATCCACAGCACAGGGTGCTTGATCCGCCGCATCGACTCCAATCCTTTCGCTCATCGCCTTCCCGCATTATATAGCATATTTCGGCCGATAATTCCAGCGAACAGCGGGACATCCGCCGTCTCTCCCGCCACCTCGGCCGCCGCCCGGCACTTTTTCTATTAATTTCCGCCGGCAACCATTCACACTTTATCATTTTTTGTCACAAAATCCGGTTCAAAATCCACTGGTCTCTTGGTAGAATAGGATTGTCACCGTGTCCATCTATCCGGAATCGAAAGGGGCTTGCCGATGCAAAAGGAAAATCAGTCGCAGCACAGCGCACGCTTGCACAGTCTGTTTATGATTTTGTTTATCGGGCTGGTGCTGCTGCTGTTGCGTCTCAGTTACATCCAACTGGGAAAAGGCAAAGATTATGCGGCGATGGCGGAAGCCAACCGCTATGTGCAGCAGGTCCTGCCGGCTCCACGCGGTCAATTTTTGGACCGCAACGGCGAGATTCTGGTTACCAATAAACCGTCGTTCACGATTCAGTTTACCAATTCGGACGAACAGGTGGAAAAACAGATTCCGGCGATCGCCGAGCGGCTCGTGCAACTGCTGAACGATCCGAATGACAAGGAAAAAATCAGCAAAGACGAAATGATCGCCATCATGCAAGGGAAGAAAGACAACCTGCCGAAGTCGACTCCGCGCAAGGTGAAGGTGAACGCGACCGAACTGCAGGTCGCCCGGGTCAAGGAACATCTGAACGAACTGCCCGGAATCACCGTGATTCCGGAAGCGTTGCGTGACTATCGATACAAAACGTTTGCCTCGCATGTCTTTGGCTACCTGAACTCGATCAAACCCGAAATGTGGAAAGAGTATAAAGACAAGGGCTACCGGATGACCGACCGGGTCGGCTACACCGGGTTGGAAAAGCAATATGAGGATTACTTGCGCGGAAAAGACGGTGCGACCCGGGTCGAGGTCAATATTTACGGGGATCCGGTGCACCGGGGCGGCAGCGCCGAATTTATCGAGAAACCGGTACCCGGTGACGATTTGGTCCTGACGCTCGACAAAAAACTGCAGCAAGTAACCGAACAAGCGCTGGCGGAACGGGTCAATGCCCTGAAGGGGCGCGGCGTGAAGCACGCCGCTGCCGTTGCCATGGATCCCAACACGGGAGAAGTGTTGGCAATGGCGAGTTACCCGCCGTTCGATCCGAACCACTGGTTAAACGGGATTTCCGACGAAAACTACAAGCTGTTTCAACAGGCCGAGTGGAACTACGCGGCCGAATATCCCATTGAGCCGGGATCAACCGTCAAAATGCTGTCCGTCCTGATGGGAATCAAGGAAGGCGTGATCCGGCCGAACGAGCTGATCTGGTGCGGCGGCAGCCTGAACATTGCGAGCTACAGGGCAGGCGACTGGAACCCGGGCGGGCATGGCTCGATCGATGGAAAAAAAGCGATTGCAGAGTCTTGCGACGTCTACATGTACACCATTGGCATGCGGCTGGCCAAAACGAATTTGCTTTCCCAGATGAGCGTCGGAACTTGGGCGCAAAAATATGACCTGCCGGCAATTGAAAAACTGAAGCAGTACCAGCACGAATTCGGTCTCGGTGTCAAAACGGGCATCGATCTGCCGTTCGAAGACGTCGGCCGTTACAATTACGCCAAGGATACAGCCGTGAACCTGCCGTTTATGTTGATCGGGCAGAACGAGGCGTTCACGCCTCTGCAAATTGCACAATACGTCAGCACGATCGCGAACAACGGCAAGCGGATGAAACCGTATCTGGTCAAGCAGATCAAGGATCCAAACGGAAAAATCGTCAAGGAAACGCAGCCCGAAGTATTGAACACCGTGTCTTTTCCGGCCGAACTGTTGCAATACGTACGGGACGGAATGCGGGACGTGACGCACGCCCCCTACGGGACTGCCAGCTATACGTTCGGGAACAAACCGTACGACGTAGCCGGCAAGACGGGGACCTCGGAAACCGGCCGCGGTACGGAAAACTATTGGTTTGTCGGATTCGCCCCGTACAACAATCCGAAAATCGTCGTATCCACCGTCGTGATCGACGGGCCCCTCAACGCGCACTCGTATGAAATGGCCGGGCCCATCGCCGAGAAGATGCTGGATGCTTATTTCAACGTGGAAACCAAACCGGATCAAAAGAAACCGACCAGCGCCCCGCAAGAATAATCAAGCAGCAGCCATTGTGCACCGCCGGTCACAATGGCTGCTGTTTTGTGGCTCGAGCTGCCGCGAGGCGGCTGTCCGGTGTCCTTGTTTTGCCAGAAAGGAATTCCTGACTTTTTGTCGAATACCTTTTTAACACTCTATCAAAAAGGAGTCATTTTTCATGTCGATTCGCAAGGCGGTCATACCCGCTGCCGGACTGGGAACCCGGTTTCTCCCTGCTACCAAGGCACAGCCGAAAGAGATGCTGCCGATCGTGGACAAGCCCACCATTCAATATATTGTGGAAGAAGCGGTTGCTTCCGGCATCCAGGACATTCTGATCATCACGGGACGCAACAAACGGGC
Source organism: Effusibacillus pohliae DSM 22757 (assembly GCF_000376225.1). Classification (NCBI taxonomy): domain Bacteria; kingdom Bacillati; phylum Bacillota; class Bacilli; order Caryophanales; family Alicyclobacillaceae; genus Effusibacillus; species Effusibacillus pohliae. The sequence goes on along the minus strand of NZ_AQXL01000124.1, from coordinate 13,609 downwards.
GATCGAGGATCATTTTGACCGTTCCATCGAACTGGAACTGCTGTTGGAAAGCAAAGATCAAAAGGATTTGCTGGAAGAAACGCGCCACATTTCCGATATGGCGAACATCCATTACATCCGTCAGAAAGAGGCGCTCGGTCTCGGACACGCCGTGCTTTGCGCGAAGAACTTCATCAGCAATGAGCCGTTCGCGGTGCTGTTGGGGGATGACATCGTCAACAGCCACACACCCGCACTGAGGCAGCTGATTGACGTTTACGAAAAATATCAGGCCAGCGTTCTCGGAGTGCAACAAGTGCCTGCAGAGGAAACGCATCGTTACGGAATTGTGGCGCCGACAGCCCAGGGGGATCGCGCCTTCCCGGTCAGCCACGTGGTGGAAAAGCCGATCTCCAACCCGCCATCCAATCTTGCGATCATTGGACGTTACATTCTTGAGCCGGAAGTATTTGCCTACCTGGAAGCGACCGAACCGGGCGTCGGCGGCGAAATCCAGCTGACCGATGCAATTGACGCCCTGTGCAGCCACCGGCGAGTGTATGCATGTGAGATCGCGGGCAAACGGTATGACATCGGGGACAAGCTCGGCTATCTGAAAGCGAATCTGGAATTTGCCCTAGAGCGGTCCGAAATGAAAGACAAGCTGGCGGAGTATTTGCGGGGATTGTTGAACGAACAAGGAATCTGACGCCTGTCAGGTTCCTTGTTTGACGAAGACCCGACTGTTCGCGCTATGTGGAGCGATTTGAAAGGAAGTGGGCGGATCTTTGCGCATGTTTCCATTTATCCTTCTCGTATTTTTCGTCAACAAACTATTGGTTGTCATTCCCGCTTTTTTTGCAACGTGCGGCAGAATCGATGAACTCTCGATTTCCGGCTGTCTCCGTTATGCATTGGTCGACAATTTCTTTTATTGGGATGCGGGTTGGTACGGACAGATTGCGGAGAGGGGTTATGATCCGAAAAGCGCTGCATTTTTCCCTTTCTATCCGATCCTGTTGGCTGCTGCCAAACATTTTATGTCCATTCCGGCAGCAGGTGTCCTGATTTCGAACGGTTGCTTTTTGGTTCTGCTGTTTTTTGCCTACAAGTTGATTGCAATCGACTATGACGAGACGGAAACTCGCAAAATCATGTGGTTGATTGCCGTTTACCCCACTTCGTTCTTTTTTTCGGCGGTGTATACGGAAGCGCTCTATTTCATGCTGATGCTGATGACGCTTTATTATATTCGAACAAGTTCGTGGACAAGAGCTGCAATGAGCGGTTCGCTGCTGAGCATCACAAGAAATACGGGGGTGTTTTTAACGCTTGCGTATACACTGGAATATTTCAATCTGAAAAGCTGGAATGATGTATGGCTGTTCTTCCGCGGCGGATTTCGCCGATTTTTGAACAAGCGGAGCGCGTCGGTTCTGCTCGTGTTGGTCATGCTTCTTCCGTTTTTTGCATATATGGCGTATTTGCAGTTGAAATTTCACGATCCGTTTGCGTTCTCCCGCTCCCAGCCGCTGTTTGGCAGAGGGTTTTACAACCCGTTGCTGACTTTTACCGAAGGGATCGCTTATAACTTCAACTATTTGTTGACGCATCCCTTTAACTGGTACTGGATCTATTTTTTTGCGGAGGGTTTGTTCGTTCTGTTGACCGCAGTTGTGCTGTTGTTCACGTTCCGCAAACTGAGATTGTCGTATTGGATCTTGATGTTGATTTTGTTCCTGATTCCTTTATCCGCGCCCGCAAGAGGACAAGTGGTCGACTATTTCGTCAGTTACACGCGGTATTCCTTGGTGATTTTCCCGCTCTATTTGGGGCTGTATGAACTTTTCAAAGCAAATAGATGGCTGTATTATGCCCTCTGCCTTCTTTTCGGGCTGCTGCTCACGGTGTTCGTTTACAGCTGGTCGCTGCATCGCTGGGTGGCGTAACAACGGAAGGCCCCGCATGACTTTTGCAGGGCCTGCCCATCGGCTCGCTATAACGATTGCACTCGCAGGATTTCGATGCCTAATAGACGATTGGTTTCCAGGTAATCGTTGGAGCCGTTTGTGAAAGACTTCCACCCGTTTAATAGAAAATACTCCCCATAGCCGTACTGGATCGCAAAACCGGCAAAACGAACCCCATTCCCCTGCTCCACCACCTCTTGTTCCAGAGCAAGCCCCACATACACCACATCGATTTCGCCGGCGCCGGCCGCTTGTCTCAGCTGGCCGCCGCTAAGACCGCTGACCGTTCCATCCGGTAATACCGTAACCGTATACTCGCCGGGCGGCAGCGAATACACACGCCACTGCGTCTGCCCTTTCGGTAAAAGCAAGAATTGGCCGTGGAACTCATCCGTCACCCGGAATGTGATTTGCACTCCCCGGTCAGTTCGCTGGATCAGATTGTCGAGATACGCATTGAAGTTTGTTTCAAAACTCTGGGCTGACAGCCCAAACACAGAGCGAAACGGATCCTGCCACAATTGTTTCGAACGGGACAAATAATCGAGTACCTTGTCATAACCGTAGGTCCCAATCAGGTACTCAACTGCCGCCCAGTCCTGGATCTCAACATTGTAGCCTGGGCGGGCGGCAATCGTTTGCTCCGAATCGCTCAGCAACCCGATCAGCCGGCCATCCTGTTTCACCTTTAGTATATATTGCTTAAGCTCCGCCTTGCGTCCTTCGGACACCACATTGGGCAGATTTTCATATTCCAGCTGCAGCGCCTGGTGCCAAGCGAGCCCTTCGTTCAACCAGCTCGGCATCACGTTCAGCCCGTTTTGGAAAAACAGAACGTGTGTCAATTCGTGCGCCAGCACATTTTTCAAATCGCTTTCCGCAGGATGTTCCGATAACGGAATGAAGACGTCATTCCCCTTGGCCAATCCATCAGTAAACTGTGCCACTTCGTCCACGTTCACGGGATGGGCGGGTTGCGCGAGCATCACTTGCCGGTATCCTGCTTTGTCGGCCGCCAGATACACACGAACCGGCTGCGTGAACCGCAGGCGAAACGCTTGCGCGACCTTCTGGCCGATACGGCCGTTTTGCAACAAGTTTTGAATCTGTTGCATTTTGTCCGGCGATACCCTGCCGTCCCCGTTCACCACCTCGATCTGCGGTGATGTTTCCGCATTCGCCGCGGAGGAAGCGGTTTGCACGAAAACGGTCAACGGCGTGGTGGCAGACGCCGGTTTCCAATCCACTTGCGCTCCCAACGCCTCTGACACAAACCGCAACGGAATCAGCGTCCGGTTTTGCACCAGCTGTGCCTCGACATCCATTTGGATCGCCTGCCCGTTGCGATACACCAGCTTGCTGCCGATGGGAATCCGGACCGTCACCCCGTCCTTATTCGCATAAGCGGTTCTCGTAGCCCCGTCCCACCAGACATTGGCGCCCAACGCTTCCAGCAATGCGCGGAAAGGGACAAACGTCCGGTCCTGAATGATCTGCGGCGGCACGTCAAAACTGAGCGGCTTCCCGTTCAATAACACCACAACATCCGGCCCTGCCGCCTGCGTTGGCTGAGACGCTGCAGAGAGTCCGACGATCACCGCCAATCCAGCAACCCAATGTTTCAGCCTGAGGGGTATCCACCGATTCTTCATAAGCAGTCCTCCTCTTCCCCGTATCCTGGCGCGATGCCCGTCGGCTTGCCACCCACAATGGATACATTCGACAGCCAAACGCCCAGTACCTGTTTTGGCTGAGGCAAAGCGGTCAATTGCTGACACGTTGATCACGTTTTTGTCAACTCCTGGCATCGAAGCGGAGGAACGAAACGTGGGTGATAGCAGCACTTCGCAAATTCTCCCCAGGGACCTCAGTCGTTTGTCAGGGCGGCCGACATCCGCGCCCCCATCCACGCAATCCCCAGCAAAAAAAACGGGAACATCACAAACATATAGCGCGGCTGTCCTTCAGAAGCGAAAATCACCATCGTAAAGAAAGCGACAAACAGAAGATTGATCACATGCAGTTGATTCATCTTCTGCCTGCGCAGCAAGTTGAAGAGAACCACCAGGCTGTAAAATGCCCCTCCTCCAACCACTACCAGGCCGGATACCCGTTCCGCCTGAATCAGCGGCTGGATCCATACGGGGTCGAATCGCAACTGTGCTTGCGACATGGTCCACTCCCAGATTTCGGCTCCCACGTTCAGATAACTGACGGCCAACCGCGTCAGCCCCAACAGCACGAACTTGTCCGGGTGCAGCCGAATCCAGCGGATCGCCTCTTGCCGCGCCAGCTTCATCGCATCCGCCTCGTTGTACTCTCCTTGCTCATTCAGAATGCGATCCGTCTTGAAAATCGAATTCGGAACTTTCATCACATCCATATAGATGCCTTGGCTCAAGTCATTGTTGTTGATATACAGTACAAAATCGCCGTTGGTTGAAATCGGAACAAACCGGTGGAACACCAGGTAATTGCGAATCGTCCACGGAGAAATCACGGCGGCCATCGTCAGCGTCACCGTCAGGACCGGAACTGCGATCCGGACGATGCGTCGCCTGATAGTCGCCGCAGCGTCCTGCTCCCGCTGCTGCCACCACACCAGCAGGCCATAAATCGCCGGCAACACGATAAAATACGGTTTGACGAGGCTCAGGAAACCCATCAGGCAGCCGAGCACCGGATGTCTCACCCACGGCCGGCCGATCCGATAAAAATGAATGCACAAGATGACCAGCAGCAAGGCTGCAGACAGAATCTCCGTGCTGATCACGCTGGTGTAGCTGATCGCGGGGGGAAAGATCGCCGTCAGAAACGCCGCCCACAATCCAATCCGTTCGCTGAAAAACCTGCTCCCCAACAGGTACATGCAAACCATCCATACCGTGCTGAGCCCTACATTTGCCAATTTGGCCGCCAAAATCGAAGGGTGCAGCGCATACACCGCGGCCAGAAAAAATGGATACCCCGGCGGCCGAAACGCCGTCGGATAATGAACCCCTGTCTGGATATAGAGGGTGTTGGACTTGATATAATCAAGCCCTTCCGGCAGTGTATAACGCCCAGTCTGAAGCAGGGACATCGCGAGATCATGATACCGCTTGAAATCATATACCGGTTGCGTGTTCACATAGTAAATCCACAGCAGGCGAAGTCCTGTGCCAAGTGCCAGGATCGCCAACAAGCAGGCCGTGGAGCGCGAGAATTTCAAAACTATACCTCCCATTTTAGCGTTCTCCCGCATGAGATGGGATTTAATCTGCAATCTCAATCGAATCCGGCGAAATGCTCAAACGATTCGGTTGCAAAGCAGCCTGAACCGCCTCGATCGACAGATAGGAAACTCCCGACTCTATGAAAAACGGCGTGTTGATCTGCAGGTCTTGGCCGTTGACCGACAGCACGTCGTTCGATACCGACAATTTGTAATTCCGGCCTTTATATTGGAACAAAATGGACCGCTCCTGCGGATTCCATGTGACTTCCGAACCCAACGCCTCCAGCACGAAACGCAGCGGAACGTACCGTTTCCCATTTTTCACGATCGTCTTTTGACCGGCCACCTCAACCTGATTCACATACGTTTTCTGGTTCGTCAAATCAAATCGAACCGCCTTGCTCCGCTCCGGATGAAGCGTTTCCAGGGCAACCGGCACCTGCAGTTCCTTGATGGCGACCGATCGATCCGGTTTGAGACCGCTGCCTTGCGGCGACGAGCCGTCGGCAAAATAAAACTGGCCGACCGTCAGCTTCAAAATATCGCCGTTCGCCAACTGCATCCCTCGCTGCATGACCCCCTTGCCATACGTCCGCTGGCCGATCAGCTTTGCGCGGTGGTTTGCCTGCAACGCGCCCGCCAAAAGTTCGGATGCGCTGGCGCTCCCTTGATCAACCAGCACCGCCACCGGCAGATCGACGCCCTCCAAATCTGCGTTGATTTGCTGTTCCGACTGCCGCTCCTTCAATTGAACGATTAATCCCTCTCGCAAAAAGCGGTCCGCAATATGCACGGCCGAATCGAGCAGTCCGCCGCCATTTCCCCGCACATCCAGCACCAGCGATTTGATGCCTTTGCGCTGCAGGTCGGCCAGCGCGAGATCGAACTCCTGCCCGGCCGACTCGCTGAAAGACAGGATGCGAATATAACCGGTCTCTGGGTCCAACAATGTGGATGTGACCGCCGGAAGTGTGATCGCGCGCCGGGTGACCGTTACGGAAAAGGGGTTTTGTCCGGCCCGTTCGATTGTCAACGTGACCGCACTTCCCGCCTGCCCCCGGATCCAGCCGGAAACTTCCTGGATCGGTTTCCCCTTTGTGTCGTGACCGTCGATCGCAAGAATCCGATCCCCTTTTTTCAATCCTGCCGATACAGCGGGAGACGACGGGAATACCTCATCGACCAGGTATCCGCTTTCGTCCTGTCCAAGCCGGATCCCGATCCCCGCGTAACTCTGGTTAATCGCATTCACGAACTCTTGGTATTCTTCCGCGGTAAAATATTCCGAATACGGATCGTTCAGGGCATCCAGCATTCCCTGCACAGCGCCCCGAAGCAGCTTGTTCTCGCCGATATTCGACCAGTGCAGGTCACGCAGCGTTTCGAACACCTGAAACAGAGTGGCCTCATTTTTGCTAATCGATTGTTCTTCCGCCAGAACCGATGCGGGGAAAACGGCCGCTCCCGCCGGCACTGCCAAGCCGGCTGCAAGCACCGCCGCGGTCCATTTCTTTCGCCATGACCATTCCCACATACTCTTCCTGTCTCCTCTCCCCACGCTTTGGTACCATCTCCCTATGGACATTCGACATCCCCTGACTTTTATCCTTTCGTTTGAAGACCTTATACATAGAGTGGAAAAAAAGTATAATGATACATATCTAGCGTGGCAAAGCGGAAGGAGGGAACCCATGAAACCAACAACACGGTTGCAAGCAGCAGACGCGATGTGCTTCGCGTTCATTACAGCCATCGGCGCGATTCTGCGGTATCTGTGGATCGTGCATGTGCCGAACGTGCCGGAATCCGATTTTCTCGGGTATTATAAAATCGCCGAAAGCGTCTACCACGACCAGGGCATCAGCTTGAACGGAAACCCGGTTGCATTCCAAGGCATGGCGTATCCTTTGGTGCTGGGGCTGTGTTTTAAAGCGATCGGCCAAACGGGACTGATCTATGCAAAGTATCTCAACGTGGCCTTGTCCGTCCTGACGATGGCCGTGTTGTTTTTCATTTATTGGCGGCTGTTTCCAAACAAAAAATGGACCTATGCCGCCTATGTTGCAACCGCCCTGCTGCCGAACTACATTGCCTATACAAGCGTGGTGGGGACGGAAATCCTGTTCACCCTGTTTCTTTCCGTCACACTCCTGCTGCAGCTGTCCAATTTTGACAAACGTCTGCGATATCCGCTGCTCGGTGTTTTCATTGCTTTCGCCTCGTTGACACGGCCTTTTTTCATCGCCTACCCCGCCGCGTTTGCGGCGGCCGAGTGGATTCGCAGCAAATCGGTGCGGGAAACGGCAATCGCCACTTTGTCGGTGTCGCTCGTGATGGCCGCCGTGATTGCACCCTGGACCTACCGCAATTACCAGACGTTCCACCTGTTCATCCCTGTCTCCCACAACGGCGGCTATGTGCTGTTTATCAACAACAACGACTACAACTGGCACGGCGGCTGGCTGGACCCGCAATACATTCAAGTTTCGGACGAGTTCAAACAAAAGTTTGTGGAGAGAGGCACCACCTATCCCGAGCATCCGCCGCAGACGGATGAGCTGTATAAAGAAGCGGCCAAACAGTGGATTTTCAGCCATCCGATCGAGTTCCTGCAGCTAGGGACCCTCCGTTTGAAAAATACATTTTTCAATGGAGCGGCCGATATTGAAAAATGGACCATGAACCAGCTGCGGCAGCCTTCGCACGGCGTACGGTTCGAACGAACACTCAATCTGTTCCTGTCGTTCAGCAGCGTGGTCGTGTATCTGCTCAGTTCGTTCGGGTTCGTATACACGCTGCTAAACTTGAAACGTCTTGCCGCAAGCCTGTTTCGCAAATCATCCGCAATTGGCTTCGGTACGACCGTTGTGACGCTGAACATCGCGTTTTTCTCCGCCGTCTATTTCGTCACGGAGGGACAACCCCGCTACAATTTTCCGGTGCTGCTGTTTTTTATCATCGCAACGGTCTCGTACATCGGAGTTTTGGCCAGGGAGAGCGGGAGTCAGGCCTGAAGGAAAATGGCGGAGCAAAGGCACACTCCGCCACTCTGGTTGTCAATTCTTCTCGAAAACGGCTGCACCCGGCTTCTGTCGGAACGCAAAAAATCGTTGGCCCAGATAATTGGTCACCGTATAAACGCCGGTGCTGACGAGAACGGCGAGATTTTCCACGATTTTGTTGTCCGTCCGGCCAAACACGGAGAGCAGGAGTGAGGACAGAAGCAATCCCAGCCAATAGGAAATGGCGTAGCATGTGAGAATCACCAGAGCAAACTTCCAAAAGCTGCTTTTGATGCTCACATCCGACCGAAACGTAAAGCTCCGGTTGAGAAAATAACTGCAGACCGCCCCGATGCTGTTCCCCAAAAAAGTGGACCACCAATAGTTCAATCCAACCGCGTTCAGCAGCAGGTACGTGGAGGACAGCCCCACCAACGTATTCAACACGCCGACCAACAGAAACCTAGCGAACGAATGGTTCATACGCGAACCCGTTCCCGTGCCGCACTCCGAATGGAAGACAGCTCTTCCTCCACGATATAGAGAGGACGCCGCTTCACTTCCTTGTAAATTTTTCCGATGTATTCGCCGATCAAGCCAAGGCTCAACAGTTGAATTCCCCCGATAAACCAGATCGAGATCATCAGGGAAGCCCATCCGCTCACCGTATCCCCCTGCAGCTTGTCGACCAGCACGTACACTCCAGCCAAAATGCTGATCAGGAAAAACAGAAAGCCGGCAACCGTCACCAGCCGAATCGGTGTCACGCTGAAAGACGTGATTCCGTCAAACGCAAACGACAGCATTTTCTTCAGCGGGTACTTCGACTCGCCGGCAAACCGCTCATGCCGGTCGTAGTAGACCTCTGTCGATTTGAAGCCGATCAACGGGATGATGCCGCGCAGGAACAAATTGACTTCCTTAAAATTCTCCAGGTTGTCGAGCACCCGTTTGCTGGTCAGCCGATAGTCGGCATGGTTGTACACGATATCGACGCCCATCCATTGCATCAACCGGTAAAACCACAACGCGGTGGACCGCTTGAACGCCGTGTCGGTCGCACGGCTTCTGCGAACCCCGTACACCACCTCATAGCCTTCATGGAACTTCAAGATAAACTCGCGAATCACATCGACATCGTCCTGCAGGTCGGCGTCGATCGAAATCACGCAGTCGGACGTCTGTTTCGCCTTCATCAGTCCGGCCAGCAGCGCGCTCTGATGGCCCGCATTGTGAGCCAGTTTAAGTCCAGTCACATATGGATTGGACTGGTTGTATTGCACTATGATGTCCCATGTCCGGTCCCGGCTCCCGTCGTCCACAAACAAGACGGTGCTTTCCTCGGCGATCAGGCGTTCCCGGATCAGTCCGTCAAGCACCTTGCTTAACCGGCCGATCGTTTCCGGCAGCACCTCTTCTTCGTTATAGCAGGGCACCACGATCGTCAGGACAGGAGGTACATCCTCATATGTGTTCATGCATCGTTCACCCCTTGCTTTTACACGTCCCCTATAACTATATCATAGACAACCGAAAACTCCACATTCCTTCCAGCTGATCCAAGCGATCTGTAAGCCGTTCCTCCATCGCCTTCATTTCCGCGCTGAGCGATTTGATCTCGGCGTTTTGCTGCTCAAGTCGCTCATTCATCCGGTCCTCCAGCGCCTCAAATCGATCGTTCATACGGGCTTCCAACGCCTTGATCGCGTCACTTTGCCCTTCAAAGCGCGCGTTGATTCGGGCCTCCAACGACTTAATCTCGGCACTTTGGATGTCCAACCGTTCCAAAATTTTGTTCAACAGCACTTTGGTTTCGTCCATCCCAACCGCCCCCCGTAACTTTCATTTATTATAACACACGGACAGCTACACAGGTGGTTATCGGTTGTCAGCCCTTATTGGCGCATCTTCCTGCCCGTTCGGACGATCACTTGACCAGTTTCGACAGGATTGCGGCAAACTCCTCGCGGGTGATCGGATTGTCGGGACGGAATGTCCCGTCCCCATACCCGCTGGCAATTCCGTTCGCGGCCAGAATGCCGATCGCATTGGCCGCCCAGTGGCCTTTTACATCATTGAATTTGTCACTGCCTGTCCCCTGCAGGCGGAATGCCTTGACCAGGATGGACGCCATCTGGCCGCGCGTTAACGATTCACCCGGATGGAACTTGCCGTCATACCCGGAAAAAATCCCCTCGGCCAGGACGGTCACAATATCCTGGTAATAGATGCTGTTCGGATCCAGGTCAGTCACATTCGGAGCGGGTCGGTTGCCCGTGTTCAACTGCAGGGCCTTCACCAACAGTTTTGCGCTTTGTTCGCGTGTAATATTTTGGGTCGGTTTGAATGTACCGTCCGGATAACCGCTGACAATCTTTTTGTTGACCAGCGCTTCGATAAACGGTTTCGACCAGCGATCAGCCGGGATGTCGGCAAACAGTGGCTGGTTCCCGCCAGGCATGCCACCCCGGCTGGGCAGCGGATCGCCCGGCTCCACTAACTTGATATAGTCGCCGTACACCCACCCGGTTTGGGAACCGGATTGCACTTTATACCAGTTGCCGATTCCTTTCCCCAGCACGTTCAGCGTGGTACCTTGCGGCAAGACCCCGTATTTTCCCGCAGACGTCGACGGCAGCGTACGAAAGTTGACATCTTCCGTCACAACGGCGGTCGTTCCCTGCGGATAGGTTTCAGTCAGCGTTGTATTGACCGGAGCCGGAATCGGGCCCGGCGGCTTCGGTGCCGTGACGGGCAGAATGCTCACTCCCTGATAGTCGTTTGCGTTGTACGGGCGGATGCGCGCCATAATCCCGGCAATCTTTTCGGACCAGTAGGGATCGGTCGCATAGTGCTTGTTCATACCCGCCAGCGTCGATCCTTCGTACCAAGTTCCGGTCGGACTCAAATACTGGGTGGCAACAAAATAGGCAACAAAATTAATGCAGTCCTCAATCGAGGCAAAATAAGCGGCCGACCCATATGGATCGGAATCGTATGCCATGTAGCCGAATATGTTGTTTTTGTCTTTTGCGATCATCGATTCGCCATAGTCGCTTTCCAAGATGGCATGCGCCGCCAGATAGTGTGCATTCACGCCGTATTTCGCCTGCGCGTCCAGAAACGCCTGGCCCTTGCCAATCAACGGGCTGGAAGGACGAACGCTGCGGATAAAATTATCAATGTCTGCCGCCTGTACACGGGTTGGCAAGCGAAGATCGAGCGTCAGGTAGGGAGGTGTATAGGAGCCTACCAGCAGGTCCCCATCCGCCGCGCGACGGTAGAATTGGTAGTTCGCATCACGGACGTACACATTGCCAGGCTGCAGCATCGCAGGAGCCGGCCCTACATAGAAAGAGGCGCTGCGAGCTTCCGGTGTGCCGATCACATGGTACAGCGCCCCGTCTCTCACTTCGTAAAAATTGGGCTCAGCAGGATACGGCGTAATGCGAAAGATGTTCGGATCATCCGGCGTTTTGGGGGCGATGTAGTCGCCAAACACCCAGCCGGTCTGATTTCCGACCTGGATTTGGTACCAGTTTTGCTCGTTGCGGCTGAGCACATTCACAGCCATCCCCGGCTGCAAAACGGATAGCACGGAATAGCTGGTCCCCGGGCCACTGCGGAAGTTGACCGTGTCGGTTATCACTCCTTGCGTCCCGGCCGGAAACGTTCCGACCGTCTGACGAAAATCGGCCGCATACACACTCCCGGCGAATGAACCCTGAATGGTGGCCCCGGCCAATAGGGCGCTCAGAGAAAACACATACAAAGATCGTTTGATTCCCATCTCCATACCTCACTCAAATGGATTTGCTGACTTAATAGATTCGCAAGAAAGCGGCAAAATCCTGTCTGAAATGACAAATTTCTCAACACACCAACAATTACCAATGATTTATTTTGTGTAAAATTCTTGTATTTCGCAAATCTGCCTTTATAATTTTAGTGGACCGCATGGACTCATACATAGGAGAGGAGCTGCCAATGAAGAAATCCGGTTGTTTGACTCAGAAAGTGTTGAAAACATGTTTGACCGCATGCCTTTTTCTGGGCCCCGCCGCATCCGCACATGCCATCGGGGCGGAAGATCTGCTGGCCAAATATCACCCGGTGGACATCGACAATCATTGGGCCACGGAAAAGCTGTATGACGCCGTGTACGCCGATGTAGTAAGCGGTTATGCCGAGGCGGACGGAAGCGTTAAGGTGAAACCCAATAACTCGATCACTCGCGCGGAGTTTGTCACCCTGCTGGTGAAATCATTGGGTTTGAAGAGTGATCAGGCAGGAAAGAGGTTTGAAGACGTACCTGCCGGCAGCTGGTATGCCGAATATGTTCGCATCGCCAGCTCCCTGGGTATTGTGAGCGGAGTCAGCGACACCCGTTTTGAGCCAAACCGTCTGATTCAGCGTGATGAGATGGCCACTTTGCTGGTAAAAGCTTTCTCTGCTTCCGTTTCCTTTAATGGGCAGCCGAAACCATTTACCGACGTGCCTGATTACTGGGCAAAACCGTATATTGAAAAGGCCAGCACCGGCGTCGTAAGCGGATATCCCGACGGACAGTTCAAACCATTTGCCCCGGCCACTCGCGCAGAAGCCGTCGCAATGCTGAAAAACGGCCTCAATATGGAGAAAAACGCTGCTCCCGATGATCAAGTACTCACAAACGTCGTTCTTGGGTTTGAACAAGCAAGCCTGTCCACATTCCAAAAGAAGGAATACAATCGTCTGGATGAACTGAACGCAAACTACAACACCGGTTTTTACCACGCACGGGTTGCGTTGGGCAACAAGGACATTCAATCTTTGGTTTCCGAAGGGTATACGGTAGAGGCAACCCTCAAAGGGCAACTATCAGCCCATGTACTCAATAAGACGAATCGCTTTGCCGCAGTGGAGCTTACAGGCGCCATTTATCAGGTCACCGTAACAAAAGGTGCTGAGTCCGTAACCATCACCAAGGATTCGAGCGGCACCGTGTTCCTGAAGAAGATGCCGGATGAAGGAACATGGAAAATGTACAACGTGGAACACACAAATCCGCAATAATCTTACCGGTTCCTGGTTAAAGGGGATGAAGGAGGAAAGGGCTGTGCGGCAGTCTGCTTTCGACTTGCGACACAGCCCTTTTTTGGTTCTCCAACCGAGTAACCGGTTGTTGGTTGTTGTGGGTTATTGTTGTCCGCTCGCCTGCCCGGAAACGGTGTTGCCGGAAGTGTTGCCGGAAGTGTTGCCGGAAGTGTTGCCGGAAGTGTTGCCGGAAGTGTTGCCGGAAGTGTTGCCGGAAGTGTTGCCGGAAGTGCTGGTTCCGGTTTGGTCTCCCACGATCACAATGCCGTTATCCTGCAATTTATCAAGCAGTACGGCAGCCTCGGCGCGAGTGAGAACCCGTTCCGGCTTGAACGATCCGTCTCCGTACCCGTGAATCAATTCAT
>NZ_AQXL01000123.1 GCF_000376225.1 Effusibacillus pohliae DSM 22757 | reverse complement strand
TATCATCGATATCAAATCCCAGATGAACCACCGCTTCGATACGCTTGAAACCAAACTTTCGTTCGTCCAGCAGGACATCTCCGACATCAAACAAAAGATCGCTTCCATCGAAGAACAAACTGCCCGCGCGAGCGAACTGCAATCGCCAATCACTGATCTGCAGAAGCAAGTTCAGGATCACGAAGCGGACATTCGTTTGATCAAGCGTGTTTTGACGAACCAGTAGTCGTCGTAACTGCGGCGACTCACCCCCTATGCCGTGCTGGCGGTTCGCGTCGATTCGACGCAGTTTTGCTCAAAAAAAAGCGTCCACTCAAAACCAAGATAGGCTGCGATACGTTTGGCAACCGGAACACTTGGGGTTCGATCGCCGCTTTCAATCAGTGAGTAATACCCGCGGTGGATACCGCATGCAGTTGCAACTTCTTCTTGAGTCTTAGAGCCACGGTATTCCACCAGCCACCTTCTCATACTCCACACCTCCAATCGCGTCGTTTTGAAGCATATCTATCCCTTATTATACGCTTCATTTTGACGCAGTCAAGTGTTTTTGTTTCTTTTTGACGCAAATATTTCTCGCTTCAATAGGACGCACTATACTGGAACTAAACGAGTGAAGGAGGAGCCACTTTGAAGTTGCACGTCCGACTAACGGAGCTTCGCAAACGCTATGAATATACCCAGCAGCAAGTGGCTGACTTTTTGGGGATATCGCGCGGTGCCTATGCCAACTACGAGATCGGCAAACGCGAACCCGATGCGGACACACTTGCAAAGTTGGCTGAACTGTACGACACGACCGTCGACTACCTTCTGACCGGGCGGATGGACACAGCCGAGTGGGGGCCTCTGGGTGATCTCTCCCCTGAAGATCTCGAGATCCTGGAGAAGATCAAAAACGATCCGGATCTTGACTTGTTCTTCAAAGACTTCGCCAGCGCGCCGGAAGAGCATCAACGCGACCTCATCAAGATCTGGAAGGCGCTGCATGGGGATAAAGAGGAGGGGAAGAAATAGGCACGCGGGTTACGGGAACTGGAAACCGGTCAAAAGCAAGGGGAACGACATGGGATACGGGAGCAAGGAAAACACAATTGGGCAATGGTCCATTGACAAATTGGCCTTCTTGGAAAGATATCTCCCGGCTTATTTAAAAGCCACAAAGACTGCCTTGCATCGATATTATATAGACGGTTTTGCCGGCCGCGGAGAATGGATACACCGTGAAACCAAAGAAAAAGTGGCTGGTTCGGCAACTATTGCCTTCAAGTACGCTGAGCAGTTTACCAAACTCCATTTCTGCGAACTCGAAGAAGATCGTGTTCAGGACCTGAAAAAATTGGCGAAACAGCATAACGTAACCGACAAGGTCCAGTTTCATCAAGGAGACTGCAATATTGTTCTGCCTTCGATAATGCGATCGATTCATCCGACTGCCCCAACTTTTGTCTTTCTCGATCCGTCTGGCGATCATATTCATTGGTCTACAATCGAGACTTTGGCATTGTGGAGAACTGAACTCTTTATTTTATATCCGTATCATATGACACTCTTGCGTTATCTTCCTCGTGATCCACGTAGGCAAGAGGGTTTTCAAAAAGAACGATTAAACAAATTTTTCGGAACGGATGAATGGGAAGAAATTTATCGTTGTAAGCCCCGAACATATTTGCTGTTTGGATTATTGGATCTTTATACCCGTCGCCTTCAGGAAGTAGGCTATCCCTATTGCTATGTTTCTAAATGTTTCAAAAGCACCACCGGTCAAAAATTATACTATATGATCTGGGTCGGGAAACACAAAGCTGGTAAAAACATAATGGACTGGGTGTATAAACAACAAAGCAATCAAATTTCTCTCGATATTTAACAGAACAAACGTTCTATTCTCCTCGAGGATGTTGTACAATCTACTCAAAAGGAGGAATGTCCAGTGGCAACGATGTCCTCTATTGAGTGGACTGAAGCGACCTGGAATCCGGTGACTGGGTGTACAAAAATTTCAGAAGGCTGTAGGCATTGCTACGCTGCTACTATGGCGAAGCGCTTACATGCAATGAATAACCCGCGTTATGCCAATGGTTTTAACGTAACACTGCATCATGATCTTGTTGACTTGCCTTTGAAATGGAAAAGACCTCGGCGAATATTTGTGAATTCGATGTCTGATCTATTCCATAAGGACATTCCGTTCGAATTCATCCAGCAAGTGTTTCAAACCATGCAGCGTGCTCATTGGCACACATTTCAAATCCTAACAAAACGGTCGGATCGGTTGCTTGAACTATCTTTCGACTTACCATGGCCAAATAACATCTGGCAGGGTGTTAGTGTGGAAGATGAAAGGGTGATACACCGTATTGACCATCTTCGCCAAGTACCAGCCAAAATTCGTTTTCTTTCACTCGAACCATTAATCGGCCCTTTAAACAATCTTGACCTTCGGGGGATTCATTGGGTAATTGTCGGTGGAGAATCAGGACCGGGCGCACGCCCGATGAAAAAAGAGTGGGTTGAAAGTATTCGGGATCAATGCATCAATCAACAGGTGGCGTTTTTTTTCAAACAATGGGGCGGCGTACAAAAGCATCGAACTGGCCGAATTCTCGACGGTAGGACATGGAATGAATACCCAAATGCACCAAGCTCATCGCAAATCATCTAGCCCCTGGCGGGCTTTTCTTTTCTGACCAAAACAGAACAAACGTTCCTTTTCGAGGAGGCCATCATGTTCAAAGAGCTTCCCGTATACAGACCCTGCCGCCTTGAACAGGTGGTCATCGATACATACCAGCGGATCGGGATCATCCAACCGTCCGACATTGACATTGACTTGATCGCGGAACACTTTGGGTTGCGGCTTTTGAAACTGGACGTTCACAGTAAAATGATCGGTACCGCGATCGTGATCGACTCGCGGTTGACGCCGCAGGAGCAACGCGAGGACTTTTTTCACGAGCTTACGCACGCAATCCGGCACGCCGGGAATCAACTGACCATGACCGAGCTGTTTCGGTCCATGCAGGAGCACGAAGCAAACCGGATGCCCTACTACTGGTTGGCACCCACGTTCATGCTCATCCAGCGGATCGTCCCCGCGATGCCCCTGGCTCAACTCGTGCCGCAGCTGGCGGAAGCGTTCGCGGTAACCGAACGATTTATGCGAAGACGGTTGGAACTGCTGCAAGCGCGATTGGAGTTGCTGGTAGTTGAGAAGCAGGCTGCGGTGGCGATGGAACGCCGGCCGCGATACGGCCGCGACTTCAATATGACCTACACCATCGGCCGCACGGAGTATTACTGCAAAGACGGACGAGTGGTGTACAAAGTCCGCAATTATGACTAGGAGGGATTCTGATGGATCTACGGATGCTGGCCCCCATCGTCGGAGAATTTTACACCGCAGCCCCAACGCCTTTCTTCCCCCAGGACGAATACCCGTTCCTCAAACTGTCAACCATCGATTACGCCCAGCGGTTTGCCGTGATCCTGGGCGATGACGGTCTGGAAAACTGGGGGATTCGCCGCGGCGACTATCTCCTGTTCCGCCGTCAGGGGTGGCCGACAGAACACAGGCAACTGTGTTTCATCCACTTTGGCGACGAGGCGATTCTGCGCATCATCCCAGACATGTGGGCATCCGAAATCGAATTGCTCGCAGCAAACGATGAATACCCGCCGATCTCCACCCACCGCAACCAGTTCGTCGTCACCGGGGTCTGCTGTGGGATCAGACGGCCGGATGATGAAATTGAAATTGTGTACCCGGAATAAACATCGGAGGAGTGGTGACTTTGCGAGCGGCAATTTACACTCGCGTTTCGTCAAACATGCAAGCAGAGGATGGTTTTTCACTTGAGGCGCAGCACGATATCCTTATGGAGCTTCTTGAGCGAAAAGGGCTCGAATTGTACCGCGTATACTCGGATCCAGGTGTAAGCGGAAAAACATTCAAACGACCTGGCGTCCAAGCGATGATCGCCGACATGAAGGCCGGCCGTTTTGAAGCCTTGCTCATTCACAAATTGGACAGGCTCAGCCGGAATCTTGGCGATTTGTATGCCTTTGTGGAACTCATCAACAAACTGGACGTGAGGTTGATCATCGCGGCACAGGGAACCGAGGAAATTGATACCCGATCACCCATGGGGAAAGCATTCCTCTTTTTCTCAGGTATCTGGGCGCAGATTTATCTGGAGAATTTGCGGGAAGAAACCCTTAAAGGACTCACCAAAAAAGCGCAAAAAGGCGGAAAACACATGTCACGGCCGCCGCTCGGTTATACATTTGACGACCGATACAATCTGGTCGTTGTGGAGGAAGAAGCGAAGCTAGTACGCGAGGTTTTCGATCTATACCTCAACCGCGGTTGGGGCGTAACAAAAATCGCCAAGTATATGAACGAATTCTCGACCACTAAAGAAGGTGGAAAGTGGGACAATAAAAGCGTTCGAAACGTGCTCACCAACCCGACGTATGCAGGATACAACCATTTCAAACCAGCCCACTGGCCGGAAGAAAGCCGAATCCTGACGGAAGGCCAACATGTGCCTCTGGTAAGCAAAGAGGACTTTGAACGAGTCAAGCAATTTCGGTCCCGCCGCGCAGCCGGTTATATGTCCAGGCGGTCATTTATCTATGCGTATAGCGGCATCGTAAAATGCGGACAGTGTGGAGCCACATACGCAGGCAATACATCGGTGCATAACGGACGGGAATACCGCAGCTATCGGTGTCTGAACCAGTATGCAAAGAAAACTTGTGATGCGCCGAGCATTTCAGAACGAATGTTGAATCAACTTGTATTTGATCACTTGCAACTGATCGACGACGGGTTCCAAAGCAAAAAATCGAAAAAAAGGAACACCCAAACCGACATCCAGAAAGAAGTTGAAAAAAGCAATCGCCGCCGCAAGAATTGGATGCTCGCCCTTGGTGATGGCAAGTTATCGGCGGAGGACTATGCGATGTTGATCGAAGAAGAAGATGCTCGAATGCGAGCGCTTTACGAACAAATTCAAGACAGACCAGAACCTTCAATTCCGGTCGAAGAACTTCGCAAAATGATGAAGAGCTTGAAAGAAGATTGGGATCTCATCGAACCCGAAACACAAAAACAACTGATCCAGTCAATGTTTCAAAAAATCGTGATCCTGAAAGGAAAAGACGGCTGGGAAATCACCGATCTCCTAACCGTCTAAACCCTCATTTTCTGTACTTTGGTGGAGGCGAGGGGAGTCGAACCCCTGTCCGAAGACCTCGCCACATGAGCTTCTCCGGGTGCAGTCCTCTCTATTGCAGGTTTCGCCTCACACCCGCCGAGGGACAGGCTGGTGATCGGCTAGTCTGCTGCGTTTCGCCTGGCGCACGCAGACCGATGCGTCCAGGCTATCCGGCTATGATGACGCCCTATCCCCTACACCGGCGATAAGGAATAGAACGGCCTAGCTGCAATTACGCAGCGAGGGCAAGGTTGTTGTTTTTGTTTGCGTTTATATTTAGGTCCGCGTTTTTAACGTGTGCGCAGCCCCACGACCCGCTACTCATGCTCGATCAATCCCCGTCGAATCCAAAAACGCCCCCGTATAAACCCCACCAAGCGCCAAACCATTGTCGTCGGCGGTTACTTTGGCAGGAACGCGACATTCATCATCCGAATCTCTCCACCAACCACCATCCAGTTGGAGAGCTGAGCACTAGTTTACCATACAATCAGCTTGCAGTCGACGGCAGATTCTGCCCGAAACGGCAAAACTTGCGCCGTGTGCGCCGAAACGGCTCAGTATTTCTGACGTTCGCGCAAAGCTCTCTCCATTTCCCGCTGTGCGTCCCGTTTTGCCATCGCTTCGCGCTTATCATATTTTTTCTTCCCTTTCGCAAGGCCGATCAAAACTTTGCAAAACCCGTTCTTGATATACAGCTTGAGCGGGATCAATGAATAGCCTTTTTCTTTCGTCTGGCCCAACAGTTTCATAATCTCCGCCTTGTGCAGCAGCAGTTTGCGCGTGCGCGTCGGATCGACATTAAACCGGTTGCCCTGTTCAAACGGAGAGACATGCATGTTCACCAGCCACGCTTCCCCGTTGGAGATGCGGGCGAAGCTGTCCTGCAGATTCGCCTTGCCCTGGCGAATCGACTTTATTTCGGTTCCTGTCAGCACGATGCCCGCTTCGTACGTATCCTCGATAAAATAGTCGTGCGTCGCCTTTTTGTTTTGCGCGAGCACTTTCGGACCCTCGTCTTGTTTCGCCATGCAAGTCACCTCCTGAACCAAGTTAGCAAGTTTCACTATAACAAAGCGCGGCAAGGCTCGTCAACCAAACAGGCAAGGGATGCCTGCTTCATAACACGATGAATTAAGCGTCTTTTCTGCGTTTTAAACGGTAGATTTCCTCATCGTGTTCCATCCACTTGCGGCCGAGGTATTCGAGATGTTCGTCCACTTTATCGAATCGCCTATCCACTTCATCAAACCGCTCGTTCACTTCCCGCCGGAAACCGTTCATTTCCTCCTGCAGCCCGTTTACCTTTGCATCCAATGCGTCCAGGCGGTGCAAAATGGCTGTCAACAGCTCCTTCGTTTCGTCCACGTTCATCCCCTCCTCGTCCCAATCATAGCACAGCTGCCCATATCTGTGTCTTGCTGCCCACACCCGATCGGATCGTGGTGCACAGTCAGCAAAGGCCCGCCAAATCGGCGGGCCGGTGGTACGCGGCTGCTTGGTGTTTTATACGTCGATGCTGTATCCGTGCTCGTCTACTGCAAGAGGCGAATAGCCATGTTCGTCGACCGCAAAAATTCCGTACCCATGCTCGTCAACTGCAAGACCTCCGTAGCCGTGTTCATCCACTGCAACCGATACGGCAGCGGCTCCCGCTGCAAGCGCAGTCAGGAGAGACAGCGTCAGGAGAATTTTTTTCACCGCAATCCCCTCTTTTTACAGAAGATTTTTCGCGTACACCTTGGAGTTTTCCAAGATGGACACAGCTTTTTCGACATCACCAAGCTGCAGATAGCACTTGCTGAGGAAAGGAAGCATCTTGACGAGATCTGCAATGCGAGAATACTTCTGATAGATTGGGATCGATTCTTCGAGATGCCGAATGGCTTCTTGCAGTTGACCTCCTTTACTTAAAATTTCGGCATACACCTTTTTCAGATACGGAATTGTGTAGTGGTCGCTGCCGGCACATTCAAGCCCTTGCAGCACATACGTCTTCGCTATGTCCAGGTTGCCTCTGCTGAGCTCGATCTGCGCCATCTCATGATAGACGCTCGGCAGCATGTCAGCGAACTGATGCTCCTTAAACTCAGCCAGACATTGATTGAGCAGATTCAGTGCCTCTTCATACCTGGCGGTCTTACCTAACAGTATACCATAATTGTGTTTGACCGCAATGCTATTTTTTTCGACAGGAAATTCCTTAAACATGTCGATCGATTTCTTGTAATAATCTTCCGACTTTGCATAATCGCCCAGATTTTTATACTCGATACCGAGATTCATCAACATCGTAGCCGCCCTCGCCGGACGATCGGGCAAATACAGTTCGTATGCGGCCTGGTGGTAGCGGATTGCGTTTTCATATTCGCCAAGCCGCGAGCTGACCACGCCGAGCATGTTTTTCACCCGCGCCTGCAGATAGCGATCCGCATTTTCCACCTCCCGCAACATGGCGTCCGCTTTCTGTCCGTAGAACAGCGCCAGGCTGAGGTTGTGCAGCTTAAAATAGGCATCTCCCAGTTGATAGAGGACTTTGGCTGTAAACTCCCGGTCTTCTCCGACCTGCACGACAGACAGAATCTCATCCAGCTTTTCGATCGCTTCCTGCACTTTCCCCGTGTTCTGCATGCAGACAGCGATCTGGAGCTGCAATTCGTTCGGCTCCACCACGTTCGGCCGTTCTTCCAACTGCCGCAGGAATTTAAGAGCCGCACCGTACTGGTTATGTTCCATCAAATCCAATACGAAGCGGTACATCGCCCGGCCGCCCAGATCCAGATAGACGTCTTTCAAAAACGTCTCGACCGACACGCCAAGCCTTTGGATAATTTGCAGCAACAGCTCGGTGGAAGGGTTCGCCTTGTTGCCCTCAATCTGCGAAATCATGCTCGGCGTCACCAATCCGGCCGCCAATTCGGTTTGCGTGAGACCTCTCCAGACGCGCAGGCGTTGGATTTTGTCCCCAAGTGCAATCATCGTCGTCATGTTCAAGACCCCCATGTATGATGAATATACCTACTCTATAAGCTAGCATAAGAGACGAAATTTTACAATTAATAAATTAAAAAGACCCTGTCGGGCCTTCTATCGCTTGCTCTTTTTCTGTTTGCGAAGCTTCGCGGCCTTTTTCGCCACCGCCTTGAGAGCGCGTTTTTGCCGTTGGCGGGCCGCTCGCGCAAACTGCTTCCGTTTCGCTTGCCGCTTGTCTACGCCATTTTCCATGTCAGCCTCGTGCCTGCCCCACCCGCCGCGGCCCAGTCCGCGGTATTCGCCGCCCTCCAATAGCCGGAAATCGATCGTCCGCGCTTGCTTGTTGACCGCTTCCACGCGAACTTTCACCCGGTCGCCGATGCGGAACATGCGCCCGGTTCGCTCGCCGATCAGCGCATACTGTTTTTCCTCGTAATGATAGTAATCATCCTCCAGATAGGAGACATGCACCATACCCTCAACCGTGTTGTCGAGCTCCACAAAAATCCCGAACGCGGTGATGCCGGAAATATACCCTGCGAAATCCTCGCCGATCCTTCCTTCCATAAACTCGACCTTTTTCACCAGGTCGGTCTCCCGTTCCGCATCGACCGCCAAGCGTTCGCGTTCCGACGAATGCTGGGCGATCTCCGGCAGCTTCGCCCGCAGCTGGTCGATCCGTTCCGGAGGCAGCGTGCCGCCGTGCTCGATCGCCTCGCGAATGATCCGGTGGATCACCAGATCGGGATAGCGCCTGATGGGCGACGTAAAGTGGCTGTAAAATTCGGCCGCCAAGCCAAAATGGCCAAGTGGCTCATGCGAATATTTGGCCTGCTTCATCGAGCGCAGCATCACGGTCGAGATAACCCGCTCCTCCGGCTTCCCTTTGATGTCCTCCAGCAATCTTTGCAGAGCCCGCGGATGGGTTTTGTTACCGATCCCTTTCAGCGCATACCCGAAGTTGCGGATAAAATCGTTAAAATCGTTCAGCCGCTGGCTGTCCGGCTCCTCGTGCACACGGTAGAGGAACGGAATGTTCAGCCAGTGAAAATGTTCCGACACCGTCTCGTTCGCCGCCAGCATAAACTCCTCAATGATCTGCTCGGCGATCGAGCGTTCCCGCTTTTTGATCTCCACCGGCTTGCCCTGCCGGTCGACGATGATTTTCGCTTCGTCAAAATCGAAATCGATCGCGCCCCGCCGCATCCGCCGCTCACGCAGCTTCATCGCCAGTTCTTCCATCAACTGAAAATCGGCAAGCAGTTCCCGGTAGCGATCGATCAATTCCGGATCCTTGTCCAGCAAAATCTTGCGGACATTGGTATACGTCATCCGTTCATTCGTCCGGATCACGCTCGGATAGATCTCATGCCGCACCAATTGTGCGTCCGGCGACCATTCCATGTCGCAAGTGAGCGTCAAGCGGTCGACCTTCGGATTCAGCGAGCAAATCCCGTTTGACAAACGGTGCGGCAGCATCGGAATCACACGATCGACCAGGTACACGGATGTTCCCCGGTTATACGCTTCCTTGTCGAGAGGCGAATTTTCCCGCACATAGTAACCCACATCCGCAATATGCACACCAAGCAAAATGTTGCCGTTCGGCAGCCGTTCCACCGACACCGCATCGTCCAGATCCTTCGCATCCTCGCCGTCGATCGTCACCATCCGCCGCTTGCGCAAATCCCGCCGGCCTTGCAGATCGGCCTCGGAAATCGTATCCGGTACCGCTTCCGCCGCCTGCAGCACCTCGTCCGGGAACGATTCCGGCAGCCCGTGCTTGCGAATCACCGCCAGAATGTCGACGCCAGGCTGGTCGGGATACCCAAGCACCTCGATCACTTTCCCTTGCGCAGCTTTCCACCCCTCGGGAAAATGGGTGATTTCCGCCACGACTTTCATGCCGTCGGCGGCGCCGTTAAAATCGGCCTCCGGCACAAACAGTTCGATCCCGATCCGCGGATCGTCCGGTATCACGAACGCGTAATGCTGGTGGGAAACAAACGTGCCGACGACCGTCTTATGCGCCCGTTCCAAAATCCGAATGATTTCGCCTTCGCGCAAACCGTTGATACCCGCTTTTTTATGGACGCGTGCGATCACCTTATCTCCGTGCATCGCCCCGTTCATGTCGCCGGCATTGACAAACACGTCCCCGTGTGCAATCTCTTCCGGGTCGGTCGGGATCACAAACCCGAATCCCTTCGCCTTGCCCTGCAGCCGGCCGACCACCAGATTCATCTTCGACGGCAGCCCGTACCGGTGCGTGCGGGTGCGAACAACCAGCCCCTCCTCTTCCATCCGGTTCAACAGTTTGACCAACTCTTCCAGCTCGTCTCCGTCCTGCACTCCGAGCGCTTCTTTCAATTCCAGCACGTTCATCGGTTTATACAATTTTTCTTTCATGAAATCTACGATTCTCTGCTGTTCCAAACGGTCGTACCTCCTTGCTTGATAGTATGGACAAATTTTGGGCTAGCTACTCAAACGCGCAAAACGGGACTGCTTGATCCCCGATGCTCGTGCAGAAACGATGCAAGATCGGCGAACACCTGCTCCCTGTCGCGGTCGACCGTCAAAATATGGCCGGAGTTCGGATACCACTTGAGCTGTTTTTTCCGCGATCCGATATGTTTGTAGATATAATCAGCGCTTTTCGGCAGGACGGTGAGGTCCTGTTCCGCCTGCATAATCAGCGCCGGGACTTTCACCTCGCGCAATTCCCGCCTGACCATGCGGATCAGTTTCAGCAGTTCCGGCACACAGCGGACAGGCGTCTTGGTATAACCGGCCATATAAGGCGCGATATGCTCCGGATGCGGCGTCTTGTGATGATGAAATTTCACGAACGGAGCGACGAAGCGGGAAAATTTGGCGCGGCGGTCAGCGAGAAAAATCGGGGCGCACATCGGCACCACCCCATTGACCGGCAGCCGGGCAGCCAAATGCAGGGCAAGCGCCCCACCCATCGAGAGCCCGGCCACAAACACTTCCTCGCAGCGCCGCTTCAAATCAAAATACGCGTCCCCCGCCGACTTGATCCAGTCCCGCATTCCCGTCTTCATCATCTGTTCCGGAGTCGTTCCGTGGCCCGCCAAGAGCGGCGCTTTCACCGCAAACCCTTTTTCCGCCAAAAATTCTCCCAACAACCGCAGTTCGGACGGCGTCCCCGTGAACCCGTGGATCAGCAGAACGCCCGTTTTTCCGCCAGGCAAATCGAAAGCTTCCGGCCGCTTCAGATTCATCGCCGCTCCCTCCAATCAATTCAAGAAAATCGCCCGTCAACCGGCACGCTCTGCCGGTCGCAGCCAAGACAAATCATATGCCTGCCATCCAATGAAAAAGTACCGCCCCGCAAGGAACGGTACTCTCGTCGTTTCCCTTATTGATGCGTAACAAGCCAAGCGACCCAGACGGACAAGCAGATAAAAGCAACAGCCAGTCCAGCGGTGATTTTTGCAAAAACCGCATCCAACCCGCGCGCCTTGCGGCCCATCAACTGTTCCGCGCCGCCGGTGATCGCTCCCGACAAACCGGCGTTTCTGCCGGATTGCAGCAACACGATAATGATCAGCAGAACGCTGACGATGACAAGCAAGATTTTTGCAAATGCAATCATCCTTTCACCTCCTGGCCGGTGTTGCAACGGATGGATCGTCCGATCCTCCGATCCTCCGATTCGCCGTGCGCGATGCAAGCGCCCCCGGACCGGAGCAACACTTGCCATACGCCGACCTATTGTAACATACGTTTGTTCCGGGTGGCAAGCGACAGCTTCGCTAGAAAGCTCTCTTAATATTGTAAAATGCGTTTTTGCCCGCGTATTGGCTGGTGTAATCCAGCATGTCCTCGATCCGCAGCAGTTGGTTGTACTTCGCTACGCGATCGGTGCGGGACGGCGCACCCGTTTTGATCTGGCCCGCGTTGGCGGCCACCGCAATGTCCGCGATCGTCACATCTTCCGATTCACCGGAACGGTGCGAAATCACAGCCGTGTAACCGGCTCGTTTCGCCATCTCGATCGCGTCAAACGTTTCGGTCAGGGTCCCGATTTGGTTGACTTTCACCAGAATCGAGTTGCCGACACCCGTTTGAATGCCCTGCTTGAGACGCTGCGTGTTGGTGACGAACAGGTCGTCCCCCACCAGTTGCACTTTCGAGCCAAGCCGTTCGGTCAGCTTCTTCCAGCCGTCCCAATCGTCCTCCGATAGGCCGTCTTCGATCGAAATGATCGGATACTTGCTGGTCAGTTCTTCGTACCAGGCGATCATCTCTTCCGACGTCCGGGTGACGCCTTCGCCCGCCAGGTGGTACTTGCCGTCTTTATACATCTCGGTGGAAGCCACGTCAAGCGCCAGGAACACCTGCTCGCCCGGCTTGTATCCGGCACGTTCGATCGCGCTGATGATCGCTTTCAGCGCTTCCTCGTTCGACTTCAGGTTCGGCGCAAACCCGCCTTCATCGCCGACCGCCGTATTGAGTCCCTGCTCTTTCAGGACCGCTTTCAGGTTGTGGAATACTTCCGCTCCGATCCGCAGCGCTTCCCGGAAGCTTTCGGCGCCAACCGGCATCACCATGAATTCCTGGATGTCCACATTGTTGTCGGCGTGCACCCCGCCGTTCAGGATGTTCATCATCGGCACCGGCAGCGTTTTTGCGTTGAATCCGCCGAGGTAGACGTACAGCGGCAGCCCGAGAAAATCAGCCGCCGCATGGGCGGCCGCCATCGAAACGCCGAGAATCGCGTTCGCCCCGAGTTTGCTTTTGTTGGGAGTTCCGTCCATCCCGATCATCAGGTTGTCGATTCCCACTTGATCCAACGCGTCCATGCCGACGATTTCCGGCCCAATCGTTTCGTTCACATTTTGCACCGCTTGCAGCACGCCTTTTCCAAGATAGCGGTCCTTGTCACCATCACGCAGTTCCACCGCCTCATAAGCACCAGTGGACGCGCCGGAAGGCACGATCGCGCGCCCGATCTCGCCGCTTTCCAGCTCCACTTCCACCTCGACCGTCGGATTGCCACGCGAATCCAATACCTCACGTGCACGAACATCGTAAATAATGCTCATCTCTCATCCACCCTTTGCATCAAAAATTGGCTTTTGCCATCACTCGACAATCAGCGATTTGCCCGTCATCTCGTCAGGCTGCGACAACTCCAGCAGCTTCAGGAGCGTCGGCGAAACATCTGCCAAAATTCCGCCGTCCCGCAATTGGATCCCCTGCTTGGTCACAATGCAGGGGACCGGCTGCGTGGTGTGCGCGGTCCACGGCTTGCCGGTCGCCGGGTCGATCATGATGTCGGCATTGCCGTGGTCGGCGATGATCATGGCTACGCCGCCTTTTTCCAGCACTTTGTCGACCACCTGGCCGAGGCACTCGTCGACCGCTTCCACCGCTTTGATCGCCGCTTCCAGCACACCGGTGTGGCCGACCATGTCCGGATTGGCAAAGTTCAGCACGATCGCGTCGAATTTCTCCGCTTCGATCTCTTTCAACACCGCATTTGTCACTTCGTACGCGCTCATCTCGGGCTTTAGGTCATAGGTCGCCACTTTCGGAGACGGAATCAAAATCCGCTCTTCGCCGGCGAACATTGCTTCCCGACCACCCGAGAAAAACGAGGTGACATGCGGGAACTTCTCCGTCTCGGCGATTCGGAGCTGTTTCAGCCCGTGGTTGGCCAATACTTCCCCCATCGTGTTGACCAGCTCGGTCGGTTGAAACGCCACGTCCCCATTGACCGTCTCGGAATAGAACGTCATGCACACATAGTGCAAACGTTCCGGATGTTCCGGCCCGCGGTCGAAGCCGTCGAACGCCTCGTTCGTGAACGCCCGCGAGATTTGGATCGCCCGGTCCGGCCGGAAATTGAACAGGATCACCGCATCCTCATGTTCCACCAGTCCGACGGGCGACTCGTCCGGATTGACGATCACCGTCGGGATCACGAATTCATCCGTCACCGACCTGTCATAGCTTTCGCGCAGCGCGAGGATCGGATCGGTATACTTCGGCCCGTCTCCGTACACCATCGCGCGGTATGCTTTTTCCGTCCGGTCCCAGCGCTTGTCGCGGTCCATCGCATAATAGCGGCCCGCGAGCGTAGCCAGCTTGCCCACGCCAAGTTCCTGCATCTTGTTTTGCAGATCCCGTATGTAGTTGATTGCCGTGTGCGGCATGACATCGCGTCCGTCGAGGAACGCATGGACAAACACGTTCTCCACCTGCTGCCGCTTCGCCAGTTCCAGCAAAGCGAACAGATGCTGGATATGGCTGTGCACGCCGCCGTCCGACACCAGGCCGGCAAGGTGTAGCTTCGTCCCTTTTTCTTTCACATGTCGGATCGCTTGCAGGAACGCCTGATTTTCGAAAAATTCCCCTTCCCGGATCGACTTCGTGATGCGGGTCAGATCTTGATACACGATGCGGCCGGCTCCGATATTCAGGTGGCCGACTTCCGAGTTGCCCATCTGCCCATCCGGCAGGCCGACCGCTTCCCCCGACGCATTCAGTTGCGTGTGCGGATAAGTCGTCCAATACCGCTCAAAATTCGGCTTGTTCGCCAGCGCCACCGCATTGCCCTGCACTTCCTCCCGCAAGCCGAATCCGTCAAGGATGATCAAAGCGACAGGTCTGGGTCGTGCCATTCTCTCTCCCTCCCTCAGCGCGACGCGGCGCGAACCAGCTTGACGTACGATTCGGGCGCCAGGCTGGCGCCTCCGACGAGCGCCCCGTCGATCTCCGGCTGCGCCAAAAATTCCTCGATATTTTCAGGTTTCACCGAACCGCCATATTGGATGCGCACGCGATTGGCCGTTTCCTGGTCATACAGTTCCGCGATCGTCTTCCGGATATGCCGAACCACTTCGTTCGCATCTTCGGCAGTCGAAGACTTACCCGTTCCAATCGCCCAGATCGGTTCATAGGCGATCACCACACCGGCCACCTGCTCCGCTTCCACACCGGCAAGCGCCGCCCGTGCCTGCATTTCCACGATGGAGAACGTTTGTCCCGCCTCCCGTTCCGCCAAATCTTCACCGACACAGACGATTGGCACCAGTCCGTGCTGCAGCGCCGCCTGCACTTTTTTGTTGACCATTGCGTCCGTCTCGTTAAAATAGGCCCGCCGCTCCGAGTGGCCGACGATCACAAAGCGGACGCCGAACTCGCTCAGCATGCGCGGCGCGATTTCGCCTGTGTAAGCCCCTTCTTCCGCAAAATGAACGTTTTGCGCCCCCAGCGCGATGTTCGATCCGGCGAGCGTCTCCTGCAGTGCAGCCAGTGCCGTAAACGGCGCGCACACCACCATCTCCACACCCGCTACTCCCTGCAGTTGCTGCCTGACCGCTGCCGCAAACTCCCTGGCTTCCGCACCGGTTTTGTACATCTTCCAGTTTCCCGCGATAATCGGGGTGCGTGTTTGCGCCATCTTTGCCACCTCTTTTTCCTTGTCTGCCCGCTTGTTCGTCCCTCTTTACTTGTCATTGAGGGCGGCCACACCCGGCAGGATTTTGCCTTCGAGAAACTCGAGCGATGCCCCGCCGCCGGTCGAAATATGCGTCATCCGGTCGGCCAAACCGCTTTTTTCCACCGCCGCCACCGAATCGCCGCCGCCGACGATCGTCGTGCCGTGCACCTCTGCCACCGCTTTCGCCACTTCGTTCGTCCCCTTGGCGAACGCTTCAAATTCGAACACGCCCATCGGACCGTTCCAGATCACCGTCTTCGAAGAGCGGATCGCGTCCTGGTACCTGGCGATTGTTTTCGGCCCGATATCGAGCGCCATCCAGCCGGCCGGCACTTCGTTCAATTCAACCGCGCGATGTTCGGCGTTCGCCGCAAACGCGGACGCCACCACCAGGTCAACCGGCAGCAGCAGGTCGACTCCCCTTTCTTTCGCCCGGTCGACCAGTTCCTTCGCCTGCCCGATTTTGTCCGTTTCCACCAGCGACTTGCCCAGTTGATAGCCAAGCCCCGCCAGGAACGTGTTGGCCATGCCGCCGCCGATGATCAACCGGTCAACTTTGGTCAGCAGATTTTCGATCACCGCGATTTTGTCGCTCACCTTGGCACCGCCGATAATCGCGGTAAACGGCCGCTCCGGATTGGCCAACGCGTTGCCCATCACTGTGATCTCTTTCTCCATCAAAAATCCGGCGACAGCCGGCAGGTGCTCGGCAATCCCGGCGGTCGACGCATGCGCGCGGTGGGCCGCCCCAAATGCGTCATTGACGTAAATGTCAGCCAGTTCCGCAAACTGCCGAGCCAGCTCCGGGTCGTTTTTCTCCTCCCCTTTGTGGAAACGCACATTCTCGAGCAGCAGCACATCGCCGTCCTGCATCAGCGAGATGCGCTCCTTCACCTGCGGTCCGACGCAGCCGCTCGTTTTTTCCACAGTGCGGCCCAGCAGTTCCGATAACCGAACCGCGACCGGATCCAGGCTGTATTTCGGATTCACTTCGCCTTTCGGCCGGCCCAGGTGGCTCGCCAGAATCACCTTCGCCCCCTGATCGATCAGATAGCGAATCGTCGGCAGCGCCGCCTGGATCCGCGTGTCGTCGGTGATGTTTCCGTCTTCCAGCGGCACGTTGAAATCCACCCGCACAAACACGCGTTTTCCTCGGACATCGATGTCGCGAACCGTTTTCTTGTTCATCGCCGTCCCCCCGACTCACGAAATTCTCCCCAGCGATTTTACCAAAGGTTTGACGGGACGTAAATTGTCCCGTCAAATGTCACCACGGGACGAATAACGTCCCATTAGAACGATCGTTTCGCGATATAGTCGATCAGATCGACCACCCGGTTCGAGTAGCCCCATTCGTTGTCGTACCAGGACACCACTTTCACCATCGTGCCATCGATCACCATCGTCGACAGGGAGTCGATCACCGACGAGTGCGGATTGCCGTTGTAGTCGCTCGAAACAAGCGGTTTTTCCGAATAGCCGAGGATGCCTTTCAGCGGCCCCTCCGCCGCCTCTTTCAGAACCGCATTGACTTCTTCGACGGTGGTCGGTTTTTCCACTTCCGCGTTGAGGTCCACCACCGATACGTTCGGAGTCGGCACCCGCATCGCAAACCCGTTCAGCTTGCCCTTCAACTCCGGCAACACCAGCGCGACCGCTTTCGCCGCCCCGGTCGATGTCGGAATGATGCTCAATGCAGCCGCCCGTGCACGCCGCAGATCCTTGTGGGGCAGGTCGAGGATCTGCTGGTCGTTGGTATACGAGTGGACGGTTGTCATCAGACCGTGCTTGATTCCGAATTTCTCGTGCAGCACTTTGGCAAAAGGTGCCAAACAGTTGGTCGTGCAGGATGCGTTGGAAATCACATGATGTGCTTGCGGATCGTATTTGTCCTCGTTGACTCCCATCACGATCGTGATGTCTTCATCTTTCGCCGGCGCGGAAATGATCACTTTTTTCGCTCCGCCGCCGGTGATGTGCGCTTCCGCCTTCGCTTTGTCGGTGAAGCGGCCGGTCGATTCCACGACGATGTCAACGCCCAGTTCGCCCCACGGCAGATTGCTCGGTTCCCGCTCGGCCAGTACCTGAATCTGCTTGCCGTTGACAAACAGAGAACCTTCTCTGCCTTCCACTTCCGCGTCCAGAATGCCGTGCACGCTGTCATATTTCAGCAGATGCGCCAAGGTTTCGGCATCGGTCAAATCGTTGACGGCAACCACTTCGATCTCTGGGTTGTTCATCGCAGCCCGAAATACGTTTCTCCCAATGCGTCCAAAACCGTTAATCCCGACACGAATTGTCATTGTTTTTTCCTCCCCTGTTTCTTGTTTTCCTATTTTTCTGGCTCAAACATGCGCCAAAATCGCTTCCGTACAAGCTTCATCCGTTACCAGCACATCTTGCCTGCTGCCGCGAGCAACCGACAGGATCGCCGCCGCTTTGTCAGCTCCCCCGGCGACAGCGATGATCGTCTGCACCCGCTCCAAATCGTTCATCCGCAGCCCGATTGTGTTCATCGCGTAGACGATGCGTCCGTTGGCGTCAAAATAATAGCCGAGCGCTTCCCCCATCGCTTGTTCCCGTTCCAGCAAAGCCAGAATCTCCGACGATGCCCCGCGCCTTTTTGCCATGGTGATAGCTTGCCCGATTCCGTGAACCAGCATCCGGGTGTTATGGATGCGCCGCAGGTACTCCTGCGTATGTGGCTCTTCCAGTAAAGTGTGGTACGCTTCCTCAGACAGGTTGTCAGGTACGTGCAGCATCCGGTACGTACCGCCCAGCTTGCCGGCGAACAGGGCCGCGATCGTGTTGGCCTGGATTTCTACGTTCTCGCCAACGCCGCCGCGCGCGGGCAGCACTTCGACTGGCCGGGACGCCTGCGCTTTCGGCATCATTTCCGCCACCGCAGCGATCGTGGTGCCGCCAGTAACCGCAAGCACACCTTCGGTGAGCTGCTCCTTGATCAACCGGGCGGCCAGGTAGCCCATCTCCCGCTTCACCAACGGATCCTGTTGAGAATCGCCGGGAACGATCAGGACTCGCGGAATGTCGAGCAGCTTGGACAATCGTTCTTCCAGTTCGCGAAACCCTTCGAGTTCCCTGATCACTTCATCCAGGCTGTGCAGCAACTGCCTTCCCGCATCTGTCAGGCGCATCCCGATCGTTTCCGTCAAGATCAATCCCTGGTCTTTCAAGAATTCGACTTCCCCGCGCAAAATCCGCTCGGTCGTGGTCAGACTCTGTGCCAGACTACGCCGGCCGATCGGCTGCGTCAGGTTGATCTGCTGCAAAATCCGGTAGCGCCGCTTCATTTCCTGCAGCAGGTCGGGGACCAGTTTTTGCTGGATTTGGATCAGCTCTTTGGTGGAGAGTTGTTTCACTCCCGGACCTCCTTGGGACATTATGTGTCCCTATAATACTTTTTGTGTCCCATCAATCGGAAAAGAAAATGGCAAATCTGCCATCTCCTCCATTGTATGAGATGCAAAAGAAAAACGCAACTAGTATCGCTTCCGCTGCATCGATGACGGAATGCCGGTCTCTTCCCGGTACTTCGCCACGGTGCGGCGCGAAATCTGAATCCCTTCGGCCTGCAGCAGTTCGCTGATTTTCTGGTCGCTCAGCGGTTGGGTCGGATCTTCTTGCCCGATTAGCGACTTGATTTTCTGTTTGATGCTTTCGGCTGACGCCCCTTCTCCCGCTGCTGTGGCGACACCCGAGTCAAAGAAATATTTCAGTTCGAACACGCCTCTCGGGGTCTGTACATATTTGCCGGTCGTTGCGCGGGACACGGTCGACTCATGCAGGCCGATTTTCTCGGCGATCTGTTTTAACGTCAGGGGTTTTAGCTTGCGTACGCCATGCTCGAAAAATTCTTTTTGCAGCTCAACGATCGCTTCCGTCACTTTGTACAACGTCTGGCGGCGCTGCTCGATGCTTTTCAACAGCCAGAGAGCGGAGTTCAGCTTGCCGGTGATATACTCTTTTGTCTCACGCGACACGCCGTCTTCTTTTTGCTCCAGCACCTTGCGGTAAAAATCGTTGATGTGCAGACGCGGCACCGATCGATCGTTGACAACCACGACATAGTCGCCCGCCACCCGCTCGACGATCACGTCCGGGATGATATACGCCGGCGGCTCGTTTGTGTACCAGCGCCCCGGCTTCGGATCCAGCGTCCGGATGAAATCGATCGCTTCCTGCGTCTGTTTGGTCGTAATACCGAGCGCAGACGCGATCTTGCTCACTCGCCCTTGGGCCACATCCGGCAGGTGATGCCGGATGATGTCCAGCACCACCGGACTCACATCGGGGATTTCAGCCGCCTGCAACAACAGGCATTCTTCCAGCGTGCGGGCGCCGACTCCGGTCGGCTCCAGCGATTGCACCAGCCGCAGCGCCGCTTCCGCCTGTTCCTTACTGCATTTGCGCATTTTTGCAAGCTCGTCGAGCGGCAATCGCAGATACCCGTTTGAATCGAGATTGCCGATGATAAAAGCGGCCAACTGCCTCTCCGGTTCAGCCACCCGGATGAGATTCAACTGGCGCCGCAAATACTCCTCCAACGACTGGTTGGTTCGAACCACCGATTCGATCGGAAATTCGTTCGGCTCACGCACGCTTTTGCGCAGTTTGTTATCGCGAAGCTCCCGTGCCACTTGCAGCCAGTCGGGCGCTTCCAGCTCCATGACCGGATTTTGTGCTGCTTCCGCTTGCAAAAACTCCACCAGTTCCTGCGCCGAAAATTGTAGCACGCTGATCGCCTGCCGCAACTCGGGCGTCATTACAAGTTTCTGCGTCTGCTCCTGCCACAACCCATATCCCATTCGCATGCCAGCACCCCCCCCCCGTCGGCCATGGGTCAGTCCTTTCTATCATCTTACCCTACTCCTGGCAGCGTCGTGGACGCGGTGGTCAAGAAGCGGGTCCATTCTTTACATTATCTTACCCTACAGGCCGCGGAGCCGTCACTATGTCCTGATATGGACGTGCAATGTTCCCTCGCTGTCGAGATGGGCATACCGCACCTGCCGGATGTCATACACCTGCAGATCCTGCAGCCGCTCCCGGATCCACGGCTCGGTCCGGCCGATTTCGATCAGATTGCTGTAGACAATTTTCCCCCGCTCGATCAAATAAAACGGCTTTCGAACATCCATGATCGCATGCCCCCTTCCTCCCGATTCTATAATTTTTAGTCATGCCCCAAGCGGCTTTCGAATACACTGCAATAGATACAGACAGAGGGAGGAGACTGCCTTGCGTATCGGATTCGTCGGCACCGGAAGCATGGGAGGAATGCTGGTCAGGGCGTTCGTCCGTTCCCACTTGCCAAACCTGCAGGTCATGGCCTGCAATCGCACTGCTTCCAAACTCGAACAACTCGTCGCCCAATATCCCAAAGTCCGCAAACTGGACAGTGCCTCCTCGTTGGCAAAATCGTGCGATTTTCTCTTCCTTTGCGTGAAGCCGGGAGATGTGCAGGCTGTGCTGGACGACATCGGCCCACACCTGTCGTCCGGCCAATTTTTGGTGTCGATCAATTCCGCCTGGTCGCTCGCCTCACTGGAGTCTGCGACGCCGTGCAAAGTGATCAAAATCATTCCCTCGATCACCCAGGAAGCTCTGTCCGGGGCGATGCTGACGATGTACGGATCGCGTCTGACATCGCAGGATCGGGAGCAGTTTGAGACGATCTGTCGGTCGATCGCTTGTCCGGTCGTCATACAAGAGGAAGACACCCGGATCTGTTCGGATCTTGCAAGCTGCGGCCCGGCATTCTTTGCATGGCTGTTGCAGTCGTTTGCTGAAGCGGCGGTCCGCCAGGGGGGAATTTCGGAAGAGCAGGCCGATCATCTGGTCAAGCAAATGATCTACGGACTGGGGAAACTTTTGGTGGAGGAACAGTACGATTTTGCGCAAGTCGTCTCGCGCGTATCCGTTCCCGGCGGCATCACCGAGGAAGGGTTGAAAGTGCTGCAGCCGGCCGTGCAAGGCGTGTTTGACAAGCTGCTGATCGCCACCAGACAAAAACAGGAACATCACGGAAAACCGCATTGAAAAGCGCGCCAGTCAGCCTCCGGCGATAAACTGTACGAAAATAAGCCCTCGCAACGATACTGCCAAGGGCTTTTTTGACGTTCCCTCGCAACAATCCGTCAAGGGAGTTGACATTTCCCTCGCGGAATCTGTGCAAGGTTTTTGTGCCGTTTGTTTTGGTTGTTTATGTATGGAACTTTTTTCCATATGCCCAGTGGTTGGTCGGTCCGTGCCCGCCCCCGAGTTCGAGCGAATCGGCAATCGCGCATGTGATAAACTCTTTTGCCGCCCGAACCGCCTCCATCACGCTCTTGCCTTTCGCCAATTCGGCTGTTACCGCGGCCGAAAACGTGCAGCCGGTACCGTGCGTATGCCGCGTGTGAATCCTTGGCGAACGCAGTTCCTCGAATGTTTCCCCGTCATAGACAACGTCGATCGCATCCGCTTCCAGATGGCCGCCTTTGACGACCACCGTGCCCACACCAAACTCCCGAATCCGCCTGGCCGCTTCCCGCATGTCGTCAACCGTGCGGATCTCACGGCCGGTCAGCACTTCCGCCTCCGGCAGATTCGGAGTGACCACTTGCGCCAGCGGCAGCAGGTAGCGGATCAGCGCATGTTGCGCCGACTCCTCCAACAGCCGGGTGCCTCCCTTGGCCACCATGACCGGATCGACCACCAGATTGCGAATCGAGTACTGCCGAATTTTTTCCGCCACAAGCTCGATGATCGACGCCTGCGACAACATGCCCGTCTTTGCCGCATCCACCCCGAGATCGGTCACCACCGCGTCAATTTGTTTCCCGATCGCTTCCAGCGGCAGATTGTAGATCCCGTGTACACCAAGCGTATTTTGCGCCGTAATCGCGGTGATGGCAGACATTCCAAAAACGCCGAGCACCGTAAACGTCTTCAGGTCAGCCTGAATGCCCGCTCCGCCCCCGCTATCCGAACCGGCGATCGTTAAAGCCCGTGCAATTGTCATGTGCAGTTCCTCCCCAATTTTCGTAACGATAAAATAGGATAACATGAACTTGAACGCGCCGTCCTAACCGGCACTCCCATCGACCATCGTACAATGCCACGCTTTCGTGTTCTATTGTAAAAGCGAAAAAACGGCCCGGTCAACGGTGCCAGGTTTGCAATTTGCTGCAATTTGGCGGATATTGGTTGTACAGTTCCTGTTATTGCCGGTTGCAAAAACGATTCGCATCGTGTATGATAAAAAACGTCGCTTGCGAAAATAACATAATGCACCCGTGGTCCAATGGATAGGACGCAGGCCTCCGGAGCCTGAGGTAGGAGTTCGATTCTCTTCGGGTGCACCAGATAGAAACAGTCAGCTTCTATGGAAGCTGGCTGTTATTTTTTTCGATTGCTTCAGGATACGAACGGAAATAAGTGACAAACCAAAATAGCCCACAAACGTTTTCAAAGCGGCTCGTACAAACGGATTTCTATATTTCAAAACAGCCAATTCGCTCCGAAGTTGCTGTACCTCCTCACGATTCTTCCGGATGCTGTACGCAAACATCCAAACTGCCACAACGCCAAGTGTCACAATCGTCTGCTTGCCTCCAGCCTCCCTCGCTGGTGAGCAGGAAACCGAACGAGATCACGGGAAATCCTGTTCCGACAAATACTCTTCGCTTTATATACCAATATTTGGTACATATTTTTTCCCTGCGGAATCACCAACAAACAATTTTGTTATGAACTTGATAAAATTTTGTTATAATGGTACCATATAACTGTCTACGCTAATACCCAAGCGCAGGAGCTGTCGCCATGGTTCCTGCGCCGCTTGGGTCATCTTCAAAAGGAGGTTGTACATATGCCGTTGGTTGGCCAAAAAGCGCCTGATTTTAAAATGCTGACGACGAAAAATCTGGAAAAACTCGATCACGTCGCAACGCTGGAAGATTACAAAGGAAAATGGCTCGTCCTGTTCTTCTGGCCGATGGACTTTACGTTCGTATGTCCGACCGAGATCACCGCGATCAGCGATCGCGCGCAAGAGTTCTTCGACCTCGGTGCCGAAATCCTCGGTGTATCGGTGGACAGCGTATATGTACACCGCGCGTGGATTCAAACACCCCGTGACAAGGGAGGAATTGGAGAAGTGAACTACCCGTTGGCGTCCGACATCACGAAAGAAGTGTCGCGCGCCTACGACGTGCTGATTGAAGAAAAAGGGGTCGCCCTGCGCGGGCTGTTCATCATCGACCCGGAAGGCATCATCCGCTACCAGGTGGTGCATGACCTGAACGTGGGCCGCAGCGTAGACGAAACGCTGCGCGTGCTGGAAGCGCTGCAAGCAGGGGGGCTCTGCCCGGCCGACTGGAAACCGGGTCAAAAAACGCTCTAACCGGAAACGGAGGCGGTTTGCGAATGCCAATGCGACTGGGCAGCCCGATGCCCTCTCTGGAGGGAGCGACCGAGTGGTTCAACACGGACGGGTTCGATCCCGACAGCCTTCGGAATCATCCCGTGCTGGTCCATTTCTGGGCGGTATCCTGCCATATCTGCCATGAAGTGATGCCGGAAGTCGTATCGTATCGCGACCTGTACAAGGAACATGGACTGAAGCTGGTGGGCGTGCACATGCCGAAGCAGGAAAGCGACACCGACCTGGAAAAAGTGAAAAAAGACATCGCCGACTACCGCATCACGCAACCGGTTGCAGTCGACAATCTGCACAAGATTACCGACGCATTTCAAAATCAGTTCGTGCCCGCCTTCTTCCTGTTTGACAAGGAAGGAAAGCTATATTTCCGAGCAGCGGGCGATAAAGGATTTCAAAATCTGAAACCGAAAATCGAGCAGTTGCTGGGCATCTCCCACTCATAAAGGAACAGCGGCCAACTCGCAAGTGGCCGCTTTTTCTGTTGAAGTGACACGCAACCGCTTTATTTTTTCAGCCATTCTTTCAGATACGCTTTTTCCCGTTCCACCAGGTCGGGATGTGTATCCAAAAACCATTTCAGTTGTTTTTCTTCCCAAGCATCCCGGTCGACGCCGCGAATGATCTCCAGATTCAACAGCCCGATCTCCCGGTCGTACAAGATTTCCTGCTCCGTCGCCTGCTCCGTGCGGGTGATTTTCGACACCTGCATAAAAATTTTCTCCTGCCCGGTGTCGTCCTTCCCCACATACAGCATCATCTCAAAGTCGTCCCAGGCATGGGTCCAATCGAGCGGATTCATGCTGCCTAGTCTTCCCGCGACACCATCTCGGCCAACGTTTCGACGGCCCGTTCGGCGTCCGACCCTTCGGCTTTGATTGTGATCTCGGAGCCTTTCGAGATGGCCAGCGACATGATCCCCATGATGCTTTTCGCGTTGACGGTTTTGCCGGCCTTCTCAACGAAAATCTCGCTGGTAAATTTGTTTGCCTGTTGGACGAACAGAGCAGCCGGGCGGGCATGCAATCCCGCGCGCAGGTTGACGGTTACAGTTTTTTCGGCCATGCGAACCCCTCCTTCAGTTTCTCAGCCATTTCCTCCAGCTTGCGCAATCTGTGGTTGACTCCCGATTTTGACACGTTGCCGGGCAGCATCGCACCCAGCTCCTTCAGGTTGATTTCGGGATATTTCAACCGAAGCTCGGCCACTTCCTTCAAATGGGGCGGCAAATTTTCCAGCCCGATCATCTGTTCCACCAGTCGGATGTTTTCAACCTGTCGTACAGCGGCGTGAATCGTCTTGTTCAGATTGGCTGTTTCGCAATTCACCAGCCGGTTGACCTGATTGCGCATGCCCTTCAAAATGCGCACATCCTCAAAATGGAGAAGCGCCTGGTGAGCTCCAATGATGTTTAAGAATTCAATAATTTTGTCCCCTTCTTTCAGGTAGACCACAAACAGCTTTTTGCGCTCGATCAGCTTCGCGTTCAGTTCAAACTCGTTGAGAAGCTGCAGCAGAGATTGGGCGAACGGTTCGCCGTCGACCGCAATCTCCAGATGGTACGAATTGCTTTCCGGGTCGTTGACCGAACCGGCCGCCAAAAACGCTCCCCGCAGGTAAGCGCGTTTGCAACAAGTTTTTCGAATCAACTCCGGATCGATGCTTTGCTTATATTGTACACCGATTTCGGCGATTTTCAATTGTTGCAGGATTTCCTGCACCCGAAACGGCACGCGCACCATATATACATTATTTTTCTTCAGGCGCATTTTCTTGCGCACCAGCACTTCGGCATGCACGCCGAACAGCTTCCG
Source organism: Effusibacillus pohliae DSM 22757 (assembly GCF_000376225.1). Classification (NCBI taxonomy): domain Bacteria; kingdom Bacillati; phylum Bacillota; class Bacilli; order Caryophanales; family Alicyclobacillaceae; genus Effusibacillus; species Effusibacillus pohliae. Next base: position 55,048 of record NZ_AQXL01000123.1, on the reverse strand, counting down.
TGTCAGCGTGTACATCCGGCGGGCGATCGCCGCGTTCTCTGTTGCGATATCAAGGATCGGCCGCCCGTCCGACTCAACGATTTTGCCGTTCAGGCGGACCATGGCGGACAGTTCGGCCAGTTGGCAGCAAGGCCTACTCTCCAGTTGTGTCAATTCCTTCTTGGTTGTGGATGCGAACGACATGGCGGGCCTCCTGGAAACTGGTTTGTCGCTTCTTCAAATCCCGCGCCAGGATCGACAAAATCTGTTCGCTGATCCGTCTGGCGTCGTGTCTCGCGTAGATCGCATAATGGAGGAAGTTGCGGGCGATCACGTTCAGCCCCATTTGTTGCAAATTCCACGTATCCGCTACGACGGGCGCCGCCTTCTGTTCCCGGTACTGCTCGATGACGGCGGGCGGGATCGGCGCGGAATTGACCAGCACGTACTCAAACAGACCCGGCCCGACATGATCATAGATCGCTTTCACGTGTTGGGAAGCGGTGTAATTGTCCGTTTCCCCCGGTTGCGTCATCACGTTGCAGACGTAGATTTTTTTCGCTTTCGAGCGGCGGATCTCGTCAGCAATGCCAGGCACCAACAGGTTCGGCAGGATGCTGGTGTAGAGGCTGCCCGGTCCGACAATGATCGCGTCCGCTTCCTGCAAAGCCTGGATGACTTCCGGCAGCGGGCTGATGTCCGGCGGATCGATCTCGACGCGGCGAATTTTCTTGCCGACGGTGGGAATCCGCGACTCCCCCGTGACGACCGTTCCGTCCGTCATATGCGCTTTCAGGATCACCGCCCGGTTGACGGCCGGCAGAACCCGTCCGCGGACGGCAAGCACCCGCGATGTCTCGCGAATCGCCGTTTCAAAGTCACCGGTGACGTCAGCCATGGCTGCGATAAACAGGTTGCCGAAACTGTGCCCGGCCAGTCCTTCGCCTGACTTGAAGCGGTGCTGCCAGAGCCGTTCCATCAACGGTTCCGTATCAGCCAAAGCAACCAGACAGTTGCGGATGTCGCCCGGCGGTGGCATGTCAAAATCGGACCGCAGCCGTCCGGACGATCCGCCGTCATCCGCCACGGTGACAACCGCCGTAATCTCTACATCGTATTCTTTGAGACCCCGCAGCAGAACCGACTGTCCCGTGCCGCCGCCGATCACGACCAGCTTGCGGCGGCCCAGTTTGGCCAGCATTTCCTTGCGCCCGATTTGCTCGTCCCGCCACCAGCCAAGCGCCAGCAGGCCAGACCCCACCAAGAGACACGCCAGTCCGACGACGGATGATTGTCCGGTTACCGAATGCAGACCCGCCCCCGCCGTGATCAGGCCTAGCCCGAACACGCACAGTGTCCAGGCGAGCAACCACCATTTTTTGACCATGCGTTATCGTTCCTTTGTACAGTCGCGATGGGTGACAACGACTGAATCATTTTTCTGCAGATGGCGGTAGAGCAGTTCCGCAATCGACACGGAACGATGCTGTCCCCCCGTACAACCGACCGCAATCACAACCTGCTGTTTGCCTTCTTTTTCAAAATGCGGAATCAGGAAGTCGATCAGATCGACCAGTTTCTCGACAAACTGCTGCGTCACCGGCCACTTCATCACATACTCGTACACTTCCGGATCTTTGCCCGTTAACGGACGCAGCGACTCGACATAATGCGGATTCGGCAAAAACCGGACGTCAAACACCAGGTCGGCATCGATCGGCACGCCATGCTTGAAACCGAAAGACATGATATGAATATTCAGCTTGCGGTCATCAAGGTTCGCAAACCGCTCCATGATCAGCGCTTTCAGTTCCGAAGGCTTCATCTTGCTGGTGTTGAAAATCCAGTCGGCCCGCCCGCGGATCTCTTCCAGCTTCTTGCGTTCCTTGGCGATACCTTCCGTGATCCGTCCTTCGGGTGCCATCGGATGGCGCCGCCTCGTTTCCTTGTAACGGTTGACGAGCGTCTCGTCATCCGCCTCCATGTAAACCACCTGGCAGGTGATTTCGCTGCGCTCCTCCAGTTCTTTGACAGCTTCAAACAATTCCTTGTCAAAAGCCCGCGCGCGCAGGTCGCACACGAGCGCCACTTTCGACACTTTCCCGTCCGATTGCAGAATCAGTTCTCCCAGCTTCGGAATCAAAGCGGGCGGCAGGTTGTCGACACAAAAATATCCGAGGTCTTCCAGGCACTGCAGCGCCACCGATTTCCCCGCCCCGGACAAACCTGTCAAGATCAGCACTTTGACAGATGGATGCATACTACACTCTCCCGCTTTCCAAACCACTTTCTTTTATTATACCAGAAAAATTCCCCGGAAGAGCGAACCGAATACCCGACAAAGTGACGTGAAGCTCACCCCAACACCAATTTTGCCGCCCCCAGCACGCCTGCGTCGTTGCCGAGTTCGGCCGGCCGAATCTCGGCAGCCTCCACTACCCGCTTTAACGCGTATGTTTGAAAATACCGGTTGAGCGGTTTGTACAGCACATCTCCCGCTTTCGAGGGCCCGCCGCCGATGACGATCACTTCCGGGTTCAGCGTATTGGCAAGCAAGGCGAGCGCATACCCCAATTTATGCACCGCGTAATCGATTACGTCCGCCGCGACGCGATCCCCTTGTGCTGCGTGTTCGAACACATCGCGGGTCGTCAGATTTTCCACCATTCGCAGGGACGACTCGTCTCCCCGCTGCAACCGCTGCTTGGCGGCGCGCAGGATGGCGGTTGCCGACGAGATCGTTTCCAAACAGCCGATATGGCCGCAATTGCAACGCTCGCCATGTTCCGGCTCAAGCACCAAATGACCGATTTCACCTGCCATTCCGTTGGCGCCTCGGTAGATTTGATCATCGATCACAATCCCGCCGCCGACTCCGGTGCCGAGCGTAACAAACAGCGTGTGACGGTAATCCTTGCCGCCACCAACCCACGCCTCGCCCAAAGCGGCCGCATTCGCGTCGTTGTCAAACCGCACCGGGACACCCAGCCGATTTTCCATCTCCGCGATCACCGGGACGTTCTTCCAGCCAAGGTTGACCGATTCTTCACACAGATCATTTTGAAAATCGTGAAAGCCCGGCACCCCCAAACCGATGCCGTCCACCTCGTGCCAGGTCCAGCCCGCTTTTTCCGCTACCGCCCGGGCGATCCCGGCCATCCGGTCAAGCACGGCGGCCGTTCCTTGCACTACCTCGGTCGGCCATTCTTCCTTCACCACGATTCGCCCTTCTTCCGTGACGGCAGCCGCTTTCAGGAATGTGCCGCCTACGTCGATCCCCACAACTTTTCGCCTCACTGCTCTCGTCCCTCCCAGTACTTTGAAACCAATCAACAAAACTCCCGCTCCGACCGGCACCGTCGATCCTTTCCGCAAAAGCAATGATCCGCCCTACGCGTCCGACGGAACCGTTCAGCGCTTTTTATCGAAAGACCGGCAACGTGTTTTCCGGTTTCCACCCGAGCAGTTTGTAATCGGGTGTGTATGTGAACTTGCCGGTCAGAAGAGTCGGATGATGCACGATATGTTCAATAAAAATCCGGTCGCCTTCCGCCATCGGACGGTTCGGCAGCGTATCGATCCCCACCCATTCCAGGTGGCCTTCCTGTGAAGTGGCATTCACCAGTCCGCTAAAGGATTCCGCATAAAACGTAAACAGCATCCAATGGTTGACCAACTCTTCACCGTTTTGCACGATCACAGTGAAAACACCACGCAACTCCGGCCGGATCAGCGTCAGTCCCGTCTCTTCCCGATACTCCCGCGTAACCGCTTCCAACAGCGATTCGCCGGTCTCGACTTTCCCACCTGGCGCCACCCACCAGCCTCTGCGCGGTTTCCGCAGCATCAGCAGCCGATCCTCCCAGCGTAAAATACAGTTTGTCACCAATTGCATCCTTATCAACTCCTGCCGTCACTAGAATATCACGCAGGATTCGCCAAGACAATGCAAGCAAAAAAAAAAGAGGCGTGTCTCTCCACCCACGCCAAGCAAGAAGTATATATCAAAAAGGGGGTCAAATGTGATACATTTACAGTATACCCAGGGATTATTTCGTTTATATTACGATCCCGTTAAAAATTTGTGACAGATTGTTTGTCGCCTGGCGTACAGAGTTGGCAACGCAACCGCCCCGTCTGCGTCACGAACCGCCCTCTCCCGGCTTTTTCAGCAAAACGCGCCGGTCTTCGATCCGCTTGGTCCATTTCATGCGATCCATATATTCGAGCAGCCCCAGTGCAAATTTGCGCGAAGTGCCGACCCGATCGCGAAACTCGGCAACCGTAAATCCTTCTTCCCCCGAGATTTCAGCCAAAATCCGCGGCGCATCGGTGATCGCCTCGCCCGCAAACAGCAGCCCGTCTTCGACCTCGACCAGTTCCTCCTGTTCTTTCAGCAGACTGACGATGCCTTGCACCGTTTTTTCCCGGCCTTTGTACATCGCCAGCAGTTCCTGCAAGGTCGGCGGATGGTACGGCCGCTGCACAAATTTGCTTTTCACTTCCTGCAACAGCTGCTTTTCCCGCAAAGACAGCGGAACCGTGTAACCGGCCAGCCGGATCCGGTCCTGGCGGACTTCGATTCGGCCCATTTGCGACGCCAGTTCGAGGATGCCGTCATACACTTTCGGCTTCAATTTTTTCGACAGTTGGGAATGCACCTGCGCCTTTGCTACATAAGCATGAAACCGTTCACGGGAATAGTGGGCCCGAATTTTGTCTTCGATTTCATCGAGCAATACGTGCAGCGATTTAACGGCGACAAAGCCGGGGGTGCCGGGGAGTTCCAAGACCTGGTGGCGGGCCAGCAATTCGTCGAGCCAGCTTTTCGTTTGCTCCATCGTCGCTTTCATGCGGGCGGCGAGTTCCGAAAGATTCAGGCCGATCTCCGCGTCGAGGATTTGCAGGATGCGCTCGTGCGGGCCGCCTTTTTCCCGCGCCTCCAGTTCCTCCAGAATATGCGGGCGGCGCCGCCTGTGCAAACGGGCCGGGTGCGGGTCGATCACCACACCGCCGCCGATCGTGTACATCGGCGAATACGTGCGCAGGATAAAATGATCCTTCGCCTCACACACGACTGGCGCTTCCAAATCGATCTGGATCAGCGCGTCCTCGCCCGGCTGCATCTCATCCCGGTCGAGCAGAACCACCCGCCCGAACACCTCGCTGGTCCCGACATAAAGGCGGACGCGCATTCGATTCGTCAGCGTCCGCGGGCTGTCGGACAACAGACGAAACCGGGCATCGATCAGCGTTGTCGGCTTCAAGACGCCCGGCGCCGCAACCACAAACCCGCGTGACAATTCGCTGCGCTCGACGCCAACCAGATTTAACGCCGTCCGCTGCCCTGCTTGTGCCTTCTGCGTCACGACGCCGTGCACCTGAATCGAACGGACGCGCACCTGTTCCCCCGAAGGCTGGATTTCCACCGCATCGCCTACTGTCACCGATCCAGCGAGAATCGTTCCGGTAACGACCGTCCCGAAACCAGGGACCGAGAACACGCGGTCGACCGGCATGCGAAACGGGGCGTTCACTTCACGCGGTTGGATCTCTTTCGCCACCTCGGCGATCAGGCCGCGCAATTGGTCGATGCCCTGTCCTGTGTAGGCGGACACCGGCACGATCGGCGCGTCGGCCAACACCGTGCCTTGCAGCCCTTCCCGTACTTCTTCCGTGACCAGCGCCAGCCATTCGTCGTCGACCGTGTCAATTTTTGTGAGCACGACGATCCCTTTTTGCACGTGCAGCATCTCGACGATATGCAGATGCTCCCGGGTCTGCGGCATAATCCCTTCGTTCGCGTCGATCACCAGCAAAATCAGATCGATCCCGGCGGCACCGACCAGCATATTTTTGATGAACCGCTCGTGGCCGGGAACATCAATAACCCCGATGCGCTTGCCATCGGGGAGCGTCAGCGGCGCAAACCCGATGTCGATCGAGATGCCCCGCTCCTTTTCTTCCTTGTGCGTATCCGTGTCCAGGCCGGTCAACGCTTTCACCAGCGTCGTCTTCCCGTGGTCGATATGACCGGCCGTTCCCACAATGATAAACCGGTTGTCTGCCACCCGCGATCCCCCTGTTTTTGTAACAGATTTAGCCAATTGGGTCCGCTTTTGCATCTTCCTGCGACTCGATGTAATGATACGCCGACATCGCCGCGATCGCGCCGTCGGAAGCGGCGGTAATGATCTGCCGCAGCCCCTTGTCCCGTACGTCGCCGGCGGCAAACACGCCCGGAATCGAAGTTTTCATCGTTTCATCCGTGACGATATAGCCAGCTTCATTCAAGATCTTCGATCCAGCGAGAAAATCGGTGTTCGGCTGCATGCCGACATAGATGAATACCCCGTTGGCCGGCAGTTCCCGCACCTCACCCGTCTTCAAATTCTTTACCCGCACCCCGGTGACCGCTTGGTCACCGATGATCTCCTCGACGGTGCTGTCCCAAATGAAGCTCATGCGCGGATTTTCAAACGCCCGCTTTTGCAAAATCGGCTGGGCGCGCAATTTGTCCCGCCGGTGAATCAGCGTCACTTTGTTGAACCGGGTGAGGAACGCTCCTTCCTCGACGGCCGAGTCGCCGCCTCCCACGACGATCAGCCCTTTGTCCATGCCGGGCCGCTTTTCGTTGAAGAAGGCGCCGTCGCACGTGGCGCAGTAGCTGACACCGCGGCCGCGAAATTCCGTTTCGCCTTTTGCGCCGAGTTGCTTCGGCTCCGCCCCGGTCGCGATCAACAGCGCTTTCGCTTCGAATACGCCCTTCGTCGTGTGAACCTTTTTGATTCGGCCTTCCAGCTCGACTTTTTCCACATCCGCGGTGTGGTAATCGACACCGAGATGCAGGGCGTGTTCGTACATCACTTGTGACAGCTCCGGCCCCATGATCATTTTGAAGCCGGTGTAGTTTTCGACTTCGGTTGTATTTTGCATCTGTCCGCCGGGAAGCCCTTTCTCGAGCAGCGCCACCTGCAGGTTCGCGCGCGCCCCGTACACGGCCGCCGACAAGCCGGCCGGCCCGGCGCCGATAATCAACAAATCGTACATGTGATCACCTCAACATAGGAAACTCCGCTCACAGCACCCGCCACATCACCCAGCGAAGTGACGCTGCCCTTCGCAGCTTACTCCGAGTGCTTCGCTGGGGCACCAAATCCCTGGGCCGCGCGGAGTGTGTCATCCAGAATTAACGGGCAGGATTGAATCCCCCTGCCCCTAGTATAAACAAAACAGGCCGCTGGAAACTGTGAGGCCGCTCACGATTCGAGCGTTTGCCCGATTTGCCGGAAAATCTTCGAAACGCTGCTGGGGGAAACGCCGAACCGTTCCGCCACCGCAGCCTGTGTGACGGAGATCCCGTGCAGCCGCAACGTGAAATAAGCCAACCCCGCCGCCCATGTATTAAGGCTTGCAATCTGCGGCGGTTGTTGCAAACTTTGCACGAGAAAATCGGACCAGATGCGGCAAGTCACATCTCCCAGGTGGTCGGCGTACGCTTCCACGGCCGCCCGCGCCTTTTCCAAAATCGCTTTCCAATCCTTGTTCAAGGCGGGAACGTCCGTAAACGGTCCGTCTGCGCCGATATGCTTCAACACATAGATGGCCAGCAGCTTCAACTGTTCCAGCTCATTCGGCCGGCAAACAAACTCGCGCAGCGCTTGCTCCACTTCCCGGTCGGCAATCAGCGCGAACGTCTGGATGACCTGAATCTTTGTTTCCAGTTCGCCATGCTGCAGCGCCCAGAACAGGGATGAGCGAATCAGCGGGTCGTTCCGCCAGTTGCCCGGTTTGCCCATTCTCATCTGTTCCTGGATCCGCCTTACCTGTTCGTTAAACGGAATCTGGTAATGGTAAGACACCTGCCGCATTTCGATGCCGGCCGCTTCCGCTTCCTCTAGCGCCCGCAAATAGAACGGCGCCACTTCCCCGTCCGGGTCGAGCAACTGAATATCTTTCCAGATCCGCCGGGCCAGGCCGTAATGGCCGCTGTTGCAGGCGGATGCAGCAACACAGTGTAACAACGGCGCATCCGGTTGCTCGCTCCAGCGGGCCATTTGCAAAAACAGGCGATGCGCCACCTGATGTTCGCCCAGAATGCCCATCGTGGTAGCCAGCTTGTAGCACTGGTCAAACTGCAGCGGGTAGACTTTGCGCAGCCCCTCCAGCAATACCGCCAGTTCGTCTGTCCGCTCCAGGTGCTGCAGGTATACGGCGAGGTTGCACCTTGCGTGCAGATTCCCCGGATCTATTACCAGCACTTCCCGCGCGATCTCGACCGCCTTGTCGAGCCGTCCGAGGTAATAATAGGCAAGCGACAGATTGTTGCGCGGCGCCGTCAGCTCCGGGTGCTGCTCGATCGTTTTTTGCAGATGGGCGACCGCCTCCATGAACTTCCCCTGCTCCAGCAGCTTGCGCGGCAGATCCTGCTCCCGCCGCTCCGCCTCCCGTTCCGCCAGGCGCTGGCGAAGCACTTCGCCGCCACCGAACTCCTCGATCAGAATCTGCAGCATCTCCTCCGCGTCCTGCGCGAATTCCCCCTGTGGTTCAAGATCCAGATAGCGGGCGGCATATTCTTCCGCTTTATCGTAATCGCCAAGATTGGCCCAATTGTTCGCCATATAAAAATAACACTCATACATCTGCGGGTCGATGGACTCCAGCACGTTCTCCAAAATCCGGTTCGATTCCTCAAACGAACCCATCTCCGACAAGACGCCCGCCAAATTGCAGTGGTTCACCGGATTGTCCGGTTCGTATTCGACCGCTTTGCGAAAATACTTGAGAGCATTTTGCAGGTTGTGGCGGTCCAGGTGCCGTACGGCCCGTTCAAAGAAAAAGGCGGCATCAAGCCGAAACGGAATCAGATTGCTGTCCGGGCGCCGACGCTTTTTTTGCTGTTGCCGGTCCAATCAAGTCACCTCCCGCGATCAACGGAAACATGATGTTCACTTCAGTCCCAGTATACCACAGATCGCAGACGGACGAAGCGCCGATCGTCCTCTTTTCCGCAAATTCTGCATCACTCCCATAGTATCAATATTGCCAACGCAAGACAATGCAATAAGGCCAGACCTCCACCGGAAAGTCTGACCTCGCTTGCGACCGCGCCATCCTCACTGCTCCCATGCTGCCTCGTTGCCTGTTGCCAGGCGCCGGTTTGCACGGGAGTATCGAGGCGACGCCCCGTCTATTTCGTTTTATTCGGCATGTCCTTCGCTCCATGACGTTTTTCCAGTTCCGCCAGCACGGCGTCGAACGGAATTCCCTGCTGTTTCAGCAAGACCAGCAAATGATAGAGCAAATCGCCCGCCTCGGCCACCAATTCAGCCGCATCCCCGTTTTTCGCGGCCACGATCACTTCGGTCGCTTCTTCCCCGACTTTCTTGAGGATTTTGTCGATTCCTTTTGCAAACAGATAAGTGGTGTAGGCTCCTTCCGGCCGTTCTGCATAGCGGCGATCGATCGTCTCGATCAGGTCCGTGAGAATCCCATACCTGTCGCGTGCAGCCGGCTCGACCGATGTCCCAGCCGCGCTTGCAGCCGCATCACGCTGCTTGCTGACACCCTCTCCCTGCTTGTCCTCACAATCCGTCACGCAGCCCGGTTCGCCCACAACCTGTTCAAAAAAACAGGTGTACGCGCCGGTGTGACAAGCGGCTCCCGTTTGCTTCACCTGCAGCAGCAACGCGTCCCGGTCACAGTCATACGCGATGCTTTGCACCTGCTGCACATGTCCGGACGTCGCCCCCTTGTTCCACAGCTCGTTGCGCGACCGGCTCCAAAACCACGTTTGCCCGGTTTCCAGCGTTTTCAGCAGCGAGTCGCGATTCATATACGCGAGCATCAGCACCGCCTGGCTCTCCGCATCCTGCACGATCGCCGGAATCAGCCCGCGCTCGTCATACCGCAGGCCGTCCACCCATCCCCTCTCCTTGCTGTCGGTTGTCACCGGATCGGCACCCCTTTTTTCTTCAAGTAATTTTTCACTTCCCCGACCGACGTCTCTTTAAAGTGAAAAATCGATGCAGCCAGCGCGGCGTCCGCCTTGCCTTCTGTGAACACCTCATAAAAATGCTCCTTCTTGCCCGCCCCACCCGACGCGATCACCGGGATCGAAACCGCCTCCGACACCAACCGGGTGAGGGTCAGATCGTAGCCGTCTTTTTGCCCGTCCTGGTCGAAGGAAGTGAGCAAAATCTCGCCGGCCCCCAGCGACTCCGCCTTCTTCGCCCAGTCGATCACACTCATGCCGGTGGATGTGCGTCCCCCGTGGATCAGCACCTCCCAGTCGCCTTTCGACCGGTCATAGCGGCCGTCAATCGCCACGACGATGCACTGTTGCCCGAACCGTTTGGCCCCTTCCGCGATCAGTTTCGGATTTTTCACGGCGGCCGTATTGATCGACACCTTGTCGGCTCCCGCCTTCAAGATCTCCCGGATGTCGTCGACCGACGAGATACCGCCGCCGACCGTAAACGGGATAAATACCTGTTCTGTCGTGCGGCGGACGATGTCCATCATCGTCGAGCGCCCTTCGACAGACGCGGTAATATCAAGCAGCACCAGTTCATCGGCGCCCGCTTCCTCATAATAGGCGGCCAACTCGACCGGATCGCCCGCATCCCGCTCGTTGGTCAGAAACGATACGTTTTTCACGACCCGGCCGTTTTTCACGTCAAAACACGGAATAATGCGCTTGGTCAGCATCAAGCTTCCCCTCCGTCGGCCGCCAGCGCTTGCTTGACCTGTTCAGCCGCGCTTTGCAATCGGATGCTGCCGGTGTACAGCGCCTTGCCAATGATCGCCCCGGCCACTCCGACATGCCGGTATTTCACCAGTTGCAGCAGGTCGTTCGTTTCTTTCACGCCGCCCGACGCGATCACTTTCAGGCCGGTCTGCTCGGCCAGCTCGATGTTGGCCGCCAGATTGGGACCGGACAGGGTTCCATCCCGCGCGATATCGGTAAAAATCACCCGGGTTGCCCCCCACTCCTTCAGCTGTCGGCCCAGTTCGATCGCCGAAACGTCCGATGTTTCCAGCCAGCCGTTGACGGCCACCCAGCCATTTTTTGCGTCGAGTCCGATGACGATCCGCTCTCCGTACTCCACCAAAGCCTGCTTGGCAAAATCAGGTTCCCGCACAGCGGCGGTCCCCAGAATGCAGCGTGCCACCCCGAGCGAAAAGAGGGCTTCCAGCGTCTCGCCGTTCCGGATGCCGCCGCCGACCTGCACCGGCACCGGGACACTTTTCACAATCTGCTCGATCACAGGCCGATTTTGCTGTGAGCCTGCTTTCGCCCCATCGAGGTCCACCACATGGATAAACTCGGCCCCCTGCCCGACCCACTGGCGGGCTGCATCAACCGGATTGTCGTGATAGACCGTTTGCTCGTCGTAATCTCCCCGCAGCAAACGCACCGCTTTGCCGCCCAGGATGTCGATCGCGGGATACAAAACAAATTCGTCATTCTGTTTCATGCCAACACTCCTTCCTTGCACATGCGGCCGAAATTGTCGAGCATGCGCAGGCCGACCGACGAACTTTTTTCCGGGTGAAACTGGATGCCGAACACGTTCTTGTATCCGACCACTCCCGGAACTTCCCCGTAATAGTCGCTGGTTGCAAGGATCACGCTGCGGTCTGCCGGATCGACCAGATAGCTGTGCACATAGTAGACGTAATCATTGTTGCGGACACCTTCCAGCAGCGGATGCGGCCGCTTGACCTGCAAACTGTTCCAGCCGACGTGCGGAATTTTGAACTTTCCCTTAAACCGTTTGACATGGCCGGGAATCAGGTTCAGCCCGAGATGGTGGCCATGTTCCTCCGACGTGCTGAACAACAGCTGCATGCCAAGACAGATGCCGAGCAGCGGCTTCTCCTGCTTCGCGACCCGCTTGACGGCATCAAGCAGTCCCAACTGCCGCAAATGGAACATAGCGTCGCCAAACGCCCCGACCCCCGGCAGCAGCACGCCGGCCGCCGCTTCCACCTGCTGTGGATCACTGGTGACGACCGCTTCGTGGCCGATTTTTTCAAACGCTTTCTGGACAGACCGCAGATTCCCCATCCCGTAGTCTACAATTGCGATCATCATGTCAACTCCCAACTACATTGGTGATCAAGCGATTTCTTTTTGGGGCCCCGGCAAAGCATTCGGAATAGGGTACAAAGCTTTGCTTCACTTCGACGGGTGTTTATAGCGTTCCCTTGGTCGAAAGCACACCGCGGATCTTCTCATCCCTGCGGGTCGCTTCCGCCAGCGCTCCGGCAAACGCTTTGAAAATCGCCTCGATCATGTGGTGCGTATTGGTGCCGTAGTGCAGATTGATGTGCAAGGTGACGCCCGCATTCGCCGCGAACGCCTGGAAAAATTCCTGTACCAGCTCCGTTTGGAAAGTCCCGACTCTTTCCGCCGGGAATTTGGCATTAAACACCAAGTAGGAGCGGCCCGAAATGTCGACCGTCACCTGAGCAAGCGATTCGTCCATCGGGGTGAACCGGTTCCCGTAACGGCGGATCCCCGCCTTGTCGCCGACCGCCTGCTTGAACGCCTGTCCCAGACAAATGCCGATGTCTTCAACCGTGTGATGGTCGTCGATCTCCGTGTCTCCCTCCGCGTCGATCGTCAAATCAAAACCGGAGTGTTTCGCGAACAGATCCAGCATATGCTGCAAAAAGGGCACCGGCAGCAGCAGATCCCGCTTGCCTTCCCCGTCCAGATCCAGCCGCAGGGAGATCTGCGTCTCCAGCGTGTCGCGCTTGATTTCGCCAATCCGATTGTCGCTCATGACCGTCCCATTCCTTCCTTTTTCAGACGAATCCGCACCGCGTTCGCATGCGCCTCGAGACCTTCCGCTTCCGCCAGCGCGATGATTTTCTGCCCGTGTGCCAACAACGCCGATTTGCTGTAGCGGATCAACGAAGTCTTTTTCAAAAAGTCTTCCACATTCAGCGGCGAAGAAAAACGGGCCGTTCCCTCAGTCGGCAGCACATGGTTGGTGCCGCAGTAATAATCGCCGACCGGTTCGGTCGAATACGCGCCGACGAAAATCGCCCCGGCGTTGACGATGCAGCCGATCCAATCATCTGGATTTTCCACCATCAGCTCGAGATGCTCCGGCGCCACGCGGTTCGCCACTTCGATCGCTTCCGCCAGATCGCGCGTAACCACAATCGCCCCCCGGCTGTGGATGGAAGCCTCGGTGATCTCCCGCCGCGGCAATACCGCCAATTGTTGCTCCAGCGCCCGGGCCGTTTTTTCCGCCAGTTCGCGGGAAGGCGTCACCAGAATCACCTGTGACAGTTCCCCGTGTTCCGCCTGTGACAGCAAATCGGCCGCCACATACTCCGGATCTGCCGAATCGTCCGCCACGACTAGGATGTCGGACGGACCCGCGATGCTTTCGATCCCCACTTTGCCAAACACCGCCTGTTTGGCGAGCGCTACATAAATATTGCCGGGACCGACGATCTTGTCTGCCGGTCGGATCGATTCCGTGCCATATGCCAAAGCTGCAATCGCCTGCGCACCGCCGATCCGGTACGCTTCCGCAATCCCCAGTTCCTTGAGGGCCACCAGGACGCCCGGATGCACATTGCCCTGCTTGTCAGGCGGCGTCACCACCACGATTTCCGCCACCCCCGCCACCTGTGCCGGAATGACATTCATCAGTACGGTGGACGGATAGGCGGCTGTCCCGCCCGGCACATATACGCCGACCCGTTGCAGCGGTCTCACCAACTGCCCCAGCATCGTGCCTTCCGCGTCCACCAGCATGTACGACTGCCTGCGCTGGGCCTCATGGAAACGGCGAATATTCGCGATCGCTTCCCGCAGCGCCTCGACGAACTCCGGAGTTACCCGGTCATACGCATTTTCATACGCCGTTTCCGACAGGCGAAAATCGGACAGGTCGACTCCGTCAAACCGTCTTGTGAATGCCCGCAGCGCTTCATCTCCATATTGCCGGATCTGCCGGATGATATCCAGTACGATCTCGCGCTCTTTTTCGTACGGTTCCGCTTCTTCCCTCTGTAACGCAAAGTTCCTTGCCTCGACAATCCGAATCATTCGCTTACCTCCCCGCCTGTCCGGCGTCCACAGCCGGCTCCGCCACCTGCCGTAGCCGTGCGACAAAATGGTCGATCTGTTCACTTTTTAGCCGAAAACTCATGCGGTTGGCCACCACCCGCGTCGAAATCTGCAAAATCTCGCGCTGCACCACCAGCCCATTTTCCGCCAGCGTCCGCCCGGTCTCGACCAGGTCGACGATCCGGTCGGCCAGTCCGATCAGCGGCGCCAGTTCCACAGACCCGTTCAGAAAAATCACTTCCACCTGCTGCCCCTGGCTGCGAAAATAATCGGCCGCAATCCGCGGATATTTGCTGGCCACCCGGCTGACCATGCCGCCGGCGCTGCCGGGAAGCCCGCAGACGCACATGCGGCAGCGGCCGATCCCCAAATCAAGTAGCTCATACAGATCCCGTTCCGCCTCGAGCAGCACGTCTTTCCCGACAATCCCGACATCGGCCGCACCGTATTCCACATACGTCGGGACATCGACCGGTTTCGCCAGAATGTAGCGGAGCGACCGGTCCTCCGATTCGAGGATCAGCTTGCGGGACTCCGCAAGATCTGCCGGAACCGGAATCCCCGCCTGCTGCAGCAGGCGCAGTGTGTCTTGCATGATCCGTCCTTTGGACAGGGCGACTGTCAGCTGTTGCGGATCGTTTGTCACCTCGCGCCCCCTCCTTCCCTGCAAAACGCTTCATATAGAATGCGAAGCTGCTGCGCGTCCGTTTCCAGGTGGCCGGCCTGCAGCTGCGCCGTTTCCGCTCCGTCGATCTTCGGCGGCGCTTCCCCGTCAACCAGCAGAATTGTCGCAACCGCAGCCTGCCGCTTCCGCAAAAATGCGGCAAACCGCAACGCGGTTGCCCGCTCGGCCTGCCGATAGCCGAGCAGATAACGCGGCTGGGCGGAAAAAGCGCCTTTTTTCTCCAGGATCTCCAACACCCGTTCGATCCCGATCACAAATCCGGTTGCGGGGGCTTGCCGGCCGAATTTTCCCAGCAGTTCGTCATAGCGGCCGCCGCCGCAGATCGGAAAGCCCATCAGCGGGGCGTATCCCTCAAACACCGCTCCCGTGTAGTAGTTCAGCCCCAGCAGCAAGCTGAGGTCGATTTGCACATGCTCCGTCACGCCGTGGATCTCCAGCACCTGCCAGATCTCCTGCAGATTTTGCAGAGCAGCCTGTGCCGGCGGGCTGCTTGTCAAATCTTTCGCAGCGGCCAGGATCTCCACACCGCCGCGCAGCCGGGGAATCTGCAGCAGAACGTCGCAGGCGGGACCCGCCGTTTGCGTTTTGACGATCCGTTCGAATCCGACATAATCTTTATCGGCCAAAGCGTTTTGCAACCGCTCTCGAATCTCCGCGTCGTCCACATGCTCCAGCAGCAGGCCATGCAAAAATCCGACTTGCCCCAACGCAAGCCGGAATCCTTCCAGCCCGATCTCCTGCAAAGCGGAAACGGCCAGCGCCAGCATCTCCGCATCCGCGTCCGGCGACGAGTCGCCGATCAACTCGACACCCGCTTGCGTGAACTCGGTATCGCGTCCGGCCGTCAGCTCCTGCTGCCGGAAAATGCTGGCGGTATACGATAAGCGGATGGGGAGTGGCGAATTTTTCAGCAAGGAAGCGGCCACACGCGCAATCGGCGCGGTCATGTCGGCGCGCAAGGCGACCATCCGGCCGGACCGGTCGACAAATTTAAAGACCCGATCTTCCGCCCCCCGAATCCCGGTCTGAAACGTTTCCATATATTCAAACATTGGGGTGATAATCTCGCGGTACCCCCAACGGGCGAAACTGTTCGAAATCTGCCGCTCAATCTGCCGTTTATTGGCTGCCGTATCGGGCAAAAAATCCCGCACCCCCTGCGGCTTCTCAAATACCAACGGCTTTTGCATCCGGTTCCACCACCAAGCTTGCTTTAGTCTGCTAATATACTAAAGTATGATTTCACATGGTAACAAAAGCGGCGGCAGATGTCAATGGAAGGGCTTGCTTGTCGGTGAACTCATCATGGCCACCCTTCGCAAAAATTTTACCATGCCATTCCGCCACTGTCCTACTCCGTTTGCGGCTGCCGAATGATGCGTACCGGATTGCCGGCGGCAAACGCCCCCGCCGGGATGTCCCGGTTGACAAGCGAGCCGGCTCCCACCACCGCCCTGTCGCCGATCGTCACACCGGGCAGAATGGTGGTGTTCGCGCCGATCATCACATGGTCGCCGATCACCACATCCCCCAGCCGGTACTCATCGATCAAATACTCATGTGCCAGGATCGTCGTATTGTAGCCGATGATCGAGTTACTGCCGATCCGGATCCGTTCCGGGAACATCACGTCCGGCATCGCCATCAGTCCGAACGCCGTCCGCTCGCCCACCTGCATTCCGAGAAACGTCCGGTACATCCAATTTTTCAACGGCAAAAAAGGGGTGTAGCGTGAGACCTGAATCACCGCAAAATTGCGCGCCACTTTCCAGAAAGACACCGTTTTGTACATCTGCCACAGCGAATTTGACCCCTGCACCGGATACCGTTCCGTCTTTCGCATGCTATCCCCGCACAATCTCCAAAAGTTCCCGCATCTCGTCAATCAGATAATCGGGTTTATAGGAAGCCAATCCTTCACACCCCCGCAAGCTCCAGGCCACTGCGCAGGTAGCCGTACCGGCCGCTTGTCCGGCCAGAATATCGTAGGGAGAATCCCCCACCATCAACGTGCCGGCAGGTTCCCCGCCCAACCGCTCGATCGCAATCTGCAGCGGCGCCGGATGCGGCTTGTGCTGGTCCGTATCTTCCACCGTCACAACAGTTTCCAGATAGCGGTCAAGGCCAAACAGCCGCAACCCCCTCTCGGCGGTCAGCCGCATTTTGTTTGTCACAACCGCCATCCGGCAGCCTTGCGCTTTCAGTTCGGCCAACACTTCCGGCACATTCGGAAAAATGGTCGCCAGCCGGTCGTGATTCTCCACGTTATACTTGCGGTACGCCTGCACCAGCTCGGACACCTGCTCCGGCGGTGCCCAACGGGCGAACTGCTTGACCAGCGGTTCCCCCATGTACGGCAATACGTCCTGCCGTGAATACCGTCCCGGAAAATAGTGTTCCAGCGTATGTTCAAACGACTGCAAAATCAGTTCATTGGTGTCCACCAGAGTGCCGTCCAGGTCAAACAGAATGTACGGATACTTCATGCCGTTCCTCCATCGGATGTGTCATGCAGTCACAGAGTCATTTGCCGTTCGTCACTGCTATTTTCGGCCCCACAGAAGGCTCCCGCCAGATATGGGCCAATAGGGCGGTGATCACAATCGCCGTCAACAGCCGCGTTGCCAGCAGCAGCCATCCGTTGACGCCCAGCGGAACGAACAGCAGTGTATCTTCCACCACCGCGTGGCACAAAATCAGGAAGACAAACATCAGGTACAGTTCCCGCCGGGTGAAGTTTACCTCCTCCGTCGCCTGCAGAATCACGCCCGCCCCGTACGCCAGTCCGAAGAAGATGCCTGCCAGAAACGGAACAGCCGCTTTTTCCGGCAAGCCCAGCGCCCGGGTAACCGGCCGCATCCAGCCCGCCAGCCGGTCGAGAAACTGGATCTCCTTCAGAATCTGGATCACAAACATGAGCGGAATGACGATCAGCACCAACTGCCAAACGGCCGCCCACGCCTTGTCCAGCAGTTCCAGCAAAAACGCTGAAGGAGCCATCTGCCATAAATAAGGATCAAGCTTCACCTGCTCCGTGTGCGCCGCATCGGCTACCGATCCGGCGGGAGTGAACAACCGGATCACGCCGGCAAACAGGAAGGCGGTGCCCACCCGAACCAACGAAATCAGGGTGGCAGAAAGCCCCGCCCGCTTCGAAACGGCTGTCTCGACCAGCAGATTGTGGGCAAAGCTCAACATCACCGACAATACAAAAATCTGGTAACCGCCGAGCGGCAACACGAACATCGCGCCGATCCCCGCGTACAGATTGAGGAGAAAGCCGAGTCCCAGCACGATGGCCGCCTCTCCCGGCAGCCCCAAGACGTTCATCAACGGTGCAAACAGTTTGATAATCCAGCCGATCACCGGAGTATGTTTCAACACGGTCACCACAATCGTAACCGGGACGATCACTTTGCTGAGCACCCAGGTTGTCTGGATCCCTACACGTAATCCGCGCCGCCATACGCCGCGTTCCATGCTCCCGTTCTCTCCTCTCGCTGCAATTGACACCATTATAGCAAAAAAGAGGCCTCGCGCGAGACCTCTGATCATCCTTTACATATACGGAGCCGGATTGACTCTCACACCGTTAACCTGAACTTCGTAATGCAGATGCGGTCCGGTAGATTGGCCGGTCGATCCGACCCCGCCGATCACTTCTCCCTTGCTCACCAGCTGGCCGACCGACACGTTGATCGAGGACAGATGGCCGTAAATCGAAACGATTCCGTTGCCGTGGCTGATCCGGATCGCATTGCCGTAGCCGCTGCCGTCCCAGCCGGCGTAAATCACCCGTCCGTTGTTCGACGCGTAAACCGGAGTGCCGATCGGAGCGCTGATATCGATCGCCCAATGCCGGCTATTCCCCCGCCACTCCCCGAAGTAGGACGAGATGGTGTGGGATGCAACCGGCCAGAACCAGTCACCCGACGCCTGATCCGGAATCTTTGTGCCGCGCACGACCACCTTGTTCACCTTTTCTTTCGTCACCTGTTCGGACAGGACGACCTCCCCGTACACCTGGCCGTTTTTCTTGAGGATCTGCACCTTTTGCGTTTTTTCACCCGGCTGCCCCTCGGTGACGACACGCTGTTCCCCTTTGTTCATCGAGTCGTCGTCCTGATATTCCGTTTCAAACGGGATCGGCACGGTGCGCGTGATTTCTTCCACCGTTTCCACCGTCACCAACGGCTCGACTGCACCGATCGTGATTTCCTGCCCTTCTTGCAGCGCGTTCTCGTTGCTGATCTGAGGATTGACCGCTTTCAACTTGTCGACCGTCAGCTGATTTTTCATGGCGATGGTCCACAGCGACTCGCCGCGCGAGACCAGATATTTTTTCGGCTTCTCCTTGCTTTGCAGAAGCATTGCCACAACCGAATCCACGGAGCGAACCTCGTCTCTATTGACATGTGTCGCCAGAAAATCGATCGTTTGTTCGATTTTCACCTGTTTGACGGCATTGTCACCAGAGGCGAATTTCGCTTTGATCCTGTCGATCACTGTGTGCGCGGTTGCCATGTCTTTGACTGCGGCCACATCCTGGCCGTCCACCCGAATCATGACCGCCTCCACCTGCGGATTCGCCGCCTGATTCATCGCCAGCGCCACTTCCGCTTCCGCCGGGCCACCGGTTGTCCGTTGGTGAACGGGTACCAGTTTGACGGACGCTTTCAGCCGGTCGCCCAAAGCAGCGATTTTATCGTACACAAAATCGGGCTGTTTCACCATTCCCACATACTGCCCATCCAGGTACACCTGATAATACAGATCGGTCTTGCCGACCGTTTCGTGGACGGCTGTCCCGCCCAGCGCCGTCATCGTCACCAGCAAAGCGACTGCCGCCGTCTTCCGTACGGTGAACGTCTTGCTGACCTGATCTTTGATGTCTTGCATGATATGCTTCACATCAATCTGCGACAACTGGTCAATCGTGTATTGTTTATTGGCAACGGCGATTGTTCTGAGATGCGTATGCCATGTTGAATGGAAATCTGCCATGCCTCAACCTCCTTCTCCCTACTAAGCTATATATGTAAAACCAAAAGTGTATATTCGATAGAAATCGTCATGATCCTGCAGGTAAATGTTGCAATTGCATTACAAAATTGTCGAAAAAACGAAACTCCGCCTGAAGCGCTGTTACCGGCCCTTTGACGAACAATCGCTAGCCCATTCGCGTGTTCGATCTTGGCACATCCGGATGCAGCGCAACGCGGAGTTGTGCAGCTTCCACCGAAGCATCATGCGGCATCAGTGGTGCTCCTGCTCTTCGATCACGTGCAGCAGTTTTTCCGACAAATCTTTCGCCGCGTTATAGCCCATTCGCTTTAACCGCTGGTTCATCGCCGCCACCTCGATCAGCACCGCCAAGTTGCGGCCAGGCATGACAGGCAGCGTGATGCAAGGGAGGTCCGTGTCGAGGATGCGCGTCGTATTTTCATCCAACCCCAGCCGGTCGATCAACATCTCGTCTTTCCACATCTCGAGCCGGATGACGAACTCAATCTGTTTGCGGGTCCGAATCGCTCCTGCCCCAAAGAGCGTCATCACATTCAAAATGCCGAGCCCCCGGATCTCGAGCAGATTTTTCAGCAGTTCCGGCGCTTCCCCGACCAGCACCTGATCGTCCACTTGCCGGATTTCCACCGCATCGTCGGCCACCAGCCGGTGCCCTCGCTTGATCAGCTCCAGCGCGGTCTCGCTTTTGCCGATTCCGGAACTGCCCATGATCAGAATGCCGATTCCATACACATCGACTAATACGCCGTGCACCTGCGTTTCCGGTGCCAGCTTCAGATCCAGAAACCGCTGCAGCCTGCCCGCCAGCTTCGATGTCCCTAGCTTCGCCCGCAACACGGGGAGCCGGTAGCGGGTCGCAGCCTCCAGCAGAATGTCAGGCAATGTTTGATCCCGTGACACCACGATGCAGGGTGTTTGCACAAACTGGCACAATGAATCGGCGCGGGCACGTTGCTCGTGCTCTTGCATCGAGTTAAAAAAGGCCAGCTCGGTTTGTCCCAACAGTTGCACCCGTTCCGCCGGATGGTATATGAAAAATCCGGCCAGTGCCAGGCCCGGCCGATTGATGTCGCTGACGGTTATTTCCCGCTGAGTGTCCGCTCCCGGGTTGAGCAGCACGAGGTCGAGTTCCTCAATCAGATCCCTCGTTTGTATCGATTTGTGCAATCGGCTCACCTCATGCAAAAAAATCACTTCCGTGTACTAGGATACCAGATCGCTCCCGGACACGGAAGTGTGCCACGTGTTTTTAGAATACCGCCTGTTGGGTTTCCTTGTCAAAAATATGCGCTTTGTTCATATCGAACGCAAGCGTCACGTTGCCACCTGCTTTCACGTCAGAACGTGCATCCACACGAGCGGTTACCGACTGACCGTTGACGTTCAGGTACAGGTATTCTTCCGCCCCCAACATTTCGACGACCTCTACTTCCGCCCGGATCGTCGCATCCGCATAGGTTTCCAGATACATCGGCTCATCGTGGATGTTTTCCGGCCGGATGCCAAATACCACCTCTTTGCCGACAGCCCCCTTATCGCGCAGCAATCCGTAACGTCCTTCCGGAATCAGCAGATGGATGCCTGGCGCCCGGAAATAGATGGAGCCGCTTTCCTCCACCAGTTGGCCGTTCAGGAAGTTCATCGCCGGCGAACCGATGAACGACGCAACGAACATGTTGGTCGGATGGTTATACAGCTCGATCGGAGATCCGACCTGCTGGATCACGCCGTCTTTCATCACGACGATCCGGTCACCCATCGTCATCGCTTCCGTTTGGTCGTGCGTCACGTAGATCACGGTCGTTTTCAGCCGCTTGTGTAGCTTCGCGATCTCCGTCCGCATCTGCACGCGCAGTTTTGCGTCCAGATTGGACAGCGGTTCGTCCATCAGGAACACTTGCGGTTCGCGAACGATCGCCCGGCCGAGCGCCACCCGCTGCCGCTGACCGCCGGAAAGCGCTTTCGGCTTCCGGTCGAGCAGGTGCTCGATGTCAAGAATTTTGGCCGCTTCCCGCACCCGCCGGTCGATCTCCTGCTTCGGAACTTTCCGCAGTTTCAGACCGAACGAAATATTGTCATACACATTCATGTGCGGGTACAGCGCATAGTTTTGGAAGACCATTGCAATATCGCGGTCTTTCGGGTGAACGTCATTCACCAGCCGATCGCCGATCCACAACTCGCCCTCGGAGATTTCCTCAAGTCCCGCCACCATGCGGAGCGTGGTCGATTTTCCGCAACCGGACGGCCCGACCAGCACCAGAAACTCCTGGTCCTGGATGTCCAGGTTAAAATCTTTCACCGCCACAACATCTCCCGGGTAGCGCTTGTATACATGTTTGAGCTGAACGCGTGCCATTTCGTCCCCCCCTTGTGATTCGTTACCTCCACTATAAAATAAAGCGAGCGCCCCGCCTATTGGACGCTCTATACGAAATCGCCGTCTGATTTTTGTGCATGTTTTTCATTTCGCAAAATTAAGGCGATCCACAACTCGGCCAGCTCCCTAAATTTCCGAATGTCCTTGCCCGTCACTTCCTGGATCTTGTCCAACCGGTAAAGCAGCGTGTTGCGGTGGATGTACAGCGCCCGCGCCGTCTCGGCGATGTTTTGTGCATGCTGCGCGAACGAATGGACCGTTTCCCGCAATTCCCGTGTCAGCGCCTCGTGTTTTTCGCGCGGCAACACCTCCTGCAAAAAAGCGGCTTTGGCTTCCTCCGACACCCCATACAACAATTGGGCAAGCCCCAATTGCCCATACTGATAGATTTTCTGTCCGTTGTGAAACGACCTGCCGGCCTGCAGCGCGATTTCCGCCTGCCTTTTGGCGGACGGCAGTTCCTGCAGGCTGCGGACTGGCCGGCTGACGGCCAAATTTCCGCTCACGTAAATTTCCGTCTGCAAAGTATCCAACAACCGGCTGCCGATCTGCTGTACATCACCGACCGATTCTTCCGCTTGCAGCGGCAAGTAGAGCAAGACTCTGCGGCCGCCCCCATCCGTCAATCCGTTCCATTCGCGGTCCGAAAAGATTTCCTCCAGCAAGGCGAGTGCTGCTTCCGCGTCCTCCCCATGCAGTTGCAAAATGGCAACCACCCCCGGCAGCGGGATGTTCCACCGCCGTGCCAACGCTTCGTTCGCAAACCGGCCGGCGTCCCATTCCCCGTGGATCAGTCGTGGAAACCATTCATCGTGCGGCTGCCGAAACCCTCCGGTTACGGTTTCAATCAAAAGCCGCACCAGCTTCGCCGTTTCGTCCGACAACCGGTTCAGGTCGACCACCGCATACCGTCCGTTTCCTATCGGAATCCACTCTTCGCTGTCCCGCACAAAAGAGCGCCTCCCGTCCGCTTCGGCGTCGTCCGCCTGCTCGAAACGGACGCGGTCGCCGAGAATTTTTTGCAGTTCGCGGAGACAATCCAAATCGAACCACCCCCTTCCCGCCCATACTGCATGGTGCGTGTTCTGCCCCGTTATCATCCGTCCCTGGTACGTGATCGGCTGAGCATTCAGTTCCCACTAACGGGCGAACCGTTGGGCGGACGCATACATGCGGCCTGCAGCATGTCACGATCTCTGCCTGTTCGATCGCCTTGCGGATCGTCCGCCGGTAGCATTCCCTGCAGGCGGAAACAAGTTTTTCCTGCCGCACGTCGGTACGATCCCCCGCCCGGGCCTACTCGAACAGTAGGTTCAACACCGATGAGATGACCGCCAATACGATCGCCCCAAAAAATGCGGCAAAAAAGCCGTGCACTTCAAACCCCGGTGACAGCCAGTCGACCACTTTCAGCATCAGCGCGTTTACCAGCAACCCAAACAGCCCGAGCGTGAGAATGTTCACCGGCAGCGTCAGCAGCTTGATGAGCGGCTTGATCGTCACGTTGACCACCCCCAGCACCAACCCGGCCCAGAGGGCGGCGATCACGCCCCTGCTACCTGCCGCAAACGAAATTCCCTCAAACAGCCAGGAGACCAGCACAAGCGCCAGCGCATTCAGCAAAATACGCCAGATCAGTCCCATGATGGTTTCCACCTCCTAACGCTCGACCGGAATAATGATGCACAGCCACACACACCGGCGATCACTCGCTCTTTGCGGGAACGAAACAATTTTTTCATAGTCAATCGCTCCTTTTGATCGGCTGTATACGAACGATCAACCTCCCTGACCGTTCGCTTTCTACATAGAAACGCGATGAGTCAGCAAATTCTCCTCATCCCTCTTGCGAAAACAGACTCTTGCCCCTGTCTCCCGTCCCTTTCCCCGAACAACCTTCCCTTATATAATATAGTACCTGAAAAGAAAGGGGGGAACCACATGCGTCGCCGCCGTCGCATCACAATCGTTTTGAAGCCCGGCCAAAGCGTTCTTGTCCGCTGCCGTCGCCACCGCCATCGCTGAATGTAACTACTCTCCGCCCGCTTTTGCAGGGGAGCCAAAACGACAGAAGCCGCTGTGTCTCTTCTAGCGGCTTCTGTTTTTCAGACTTTCGTTTGCAGAATGCGAGTAAGCGCCAAAATGAGCCGCCTACGAAACCGCCGCGCCTGTTTTCGCTGTCGACTTGCCCTGTCGCTGTTTGGCCCGCTGTTTGTCCCGCTCCAAAATCGGCCCGAGAAATGCCCCTGTATGCGATTCTGGCACCTTGGCCACCTCTTCCGGCGT
The DNA here is from genome assembly GCF_000376225.1 of Effusibacillus pohliae DSM 22757. Lineage (NCBI taxonomy): Bacteria > Bacillati > Bacillota > Bacilli > Caryophanales > Alicyclobacillaceae > Effusibacillus > Effusibacillus pohliae. Next base: position 30,595 of record NZ_AQXL01000123.1, on the reverse strand, counting down.
TCCCGCCGCAACGATCCTACCGCCCCGGTCGCCGCCTTCTGGCCCGAGATCGATCAGGTAGTCGGCCGTCTTGATCACTTCCAGGTTGTGTTCGATTACCAGCACCGTATCCCCCGCATCGACGAGCCGCTGCAGCACTTGCAGCAAGCGCTCAATATCGGCGATATGCAGGCCGGTGGTCGGCTCATCCAAAATGTACATCGTTCGTCCGTTGCTGCGCCGGTGCAGTTCGGACGCCAGCTTGACCCGCTGCGCTTCCCCACCGGACAGCGTGGTTGCAGGCTGGCCCAACCGGATATAGCCAAGACCGACATCATTTAACGTCTGCAGTTTGCGTTGAATGCGCGGCACATTTTTAAAGAATTCCAGTGCGTCCTCCACCGTCATGTCGAGCACATCCGCGATGCTTTTGCCCTTGTACTTGACTTCCAACGTCTCCCGGTTATAGCGCCGCCCTTTGCAGACCTCGCACGGTACGTACACATCCGGCAGGAAGTGCATTTCGATTTTGATAATCCCATCGCCGCGGCACGCTTCACAGCGGCCGCCTTTCACGTTGAACGAAAATCTGCCTTTTTTGTAGCCGCGGATTTTCGCCTCATTGGTGGTGGCGAACACGTCCCGGATGTCGTCAAACACCCCCGTGTATGTCGCCGGATTGGAACGGGGTGTCCGGCCGATCGGCGATTGGTCGATGTCGATCACCTTATCGAGATGTTCCAGCCCGCTGATCTTCTTGTGCGCACCCGGTTTGGTACGGGCCCCGTTCAACTGCTGGGCAAGCGCTTTGTACAAGATTTCGTTCACCAGCGTCGACTTGCCTGACCCGGACACACCCGTCACGCAAGTGAACACACCGAGCGGAATTTTGACGTTGATATTTTTCAGATTGTTTTCGCAGGCCCCCTGGATTTCCAGCCACTTGCCGTTCGGCTTGCGCCGCCTGTCGGGAACCGGAATCATTTTCTTGCCGGACAGATACTGGCCGGTCAAGGAATTCTCATCCTGCATGATCTGTTCCGGCGTTCCTTGCGCCACCACCTGTCCGCCGTGAATCCCCGCCCCCGGTCCGATGTCGATGATGTAATCGGACGCCAGCATCGTATCTTCGTCATGTTCGACGACAATCAATGTGTTGCCGAGATCGCGCATGTGTTCGAGCGTCCTGATCAGCCGCACGTTATCCCGCTGGTGCAGGCCGATCGACGGTTCGTCGAGCACATACAGCACCCCGGTCAAAGCGGAGCCGATCTGCGTCGCCAGCCGAATCCGCTGGGCTTCTCCACCGGAGAGCGTTCCGGCCGCCCGGCTGAGCGACAGGTAGTCCAGCCCGACATTTCGCAAAAATCCAAGCCGGGAGCGAATCTCCTTGAGAATCAAACGTGCGATCGCCTCTTGCTTGTCCGTGAGGCGGAGGTTTTCGAAGAAATCGAGCGCCTCGTTCACCGACAGACGTGTGACTTCCGCGATATTGCAGCCGTTAATGCGAACCGCCAGCACTTCCGGTTTCAGCCGGTCGCCGTTGCAGGCGGGACACGGCTTGGAGCTCATAAACTCCTCGATGAATTCCCGCACGTAATCGGACGCCGTTTCCCGGTAGCGCCGCTCCAGGTTGGGAATCAACCCCTCGAACAACACTTCCGCCACTTTCGTCTGTCCGAAGTCGTTTTCATAATGAAAGCGGATTTTCTCTCTTGGCGCGCCGTACAAAAGTTTATCCAGCTTGTCTTGCGGGATCTCCTCTACCGGCACATCCATCGGAATGCCGAAATGTTTGCAAGCGGACGCCAGCAGTTGCGGGTAGTAATTGGACGACGAACCGGCCCACGGGACAAACGCCCCTTCCGCCAACGTTTTCGAACGGTCCGGCAGTACCAGATCAGGGTCGACTTCCATGTTCGTCCCGAGTCCCGAGCAGGTTTCGCACGCCCCGTACGGCGAGTTGAACGAAAACATGCGCGGGCTCAGTTCCGGCAAGGAGAATCCGCATTCCGGGCAGCCCAGATTTTGCGAAAAAATCATCTCCTCCCCGCCGACCACCCCGACGGTCACAATGCCGCCCGACAGGTTCAAGGCGGTCTCCAGGGAGTCAGCAAGGCGGGTTGCCACATCGTCTTTCACCACGATCCGGTCGACCACCACTTCGATCGTGTGCTTCTTGTTTTTTTCCAGTTCGATGTCTTCCGACAAATCGCGAATTTCGCCGTCGACGCGGACGCGGACATAGCCTTGCTTGCGGATGTCATCGAACAGTTTGCTGTGCTCTCCCTTGCGCCCACGAATCAGCGGAGCGAAAATCTGGATCTTCGTCCGTTCCGGCAATTCCAGCACATGGTCCACCATTTGCTCGACCGTTTGCGAAGCGATCGGAATGTCGCAGTTAGGGCAGAAAGGTTGTCCGACGCGGGCAAACAGCAGCCGCAAATAATCGTAGATCTCGGTTACCGTGCCGACCGTTGAACGGGGATTGCGGCTGGTCGTTTTTTGGTCGATCGAGATGGCAGGCGACAACCCGTCAATCGAATCGACATCCGGTTTGTCCATCTGCCCCAAAAACTGCCGGGCATAAGCGGACAACGATTCGACATAGCGGCGTTGCCCCTCCGCGTAAATCGTGTCGAACGCAAGCGAAGATTTCCCGGAGCCGCTGAGGCCGGTCAACACGACCAGCTTGTCTCTGGGAATCTGCACATCGATATTTTTCAGGTTATGGACGCGCGCACCTTTGACGACGATATATTCCTGTGCCATAAAGCTCTCCTTTTCTGCACGTTTCTACATTTCCCGGGAAAAACGTCGAAAGCGGCCGGCCCGTTGTCGAATCGACCACGGCGCGAAAAAAAGGATGCAAAACAGGGATGTACCGCACCTGACAAGCCGCTTCGACAAAGTTGCAGCCGGTCAAGCCGCCTCGCCAAACGCACGGCTTACTCACTCCATTTCAACCAACGGTGCAACCGGTCAAACCACCGCCACCAAACGCGGCAGCTTGCCTATGAAGCCGACAGTTCCAAAATAATGTCGCGCAATTCGGCGGCTCGCTCGAACTGCAGCGCTTTTGCCGCTTCCTTCATTTCCTTTTCCAACGTCCTGATCAACTGCTCGCGCTCTTTCTTCGACATCTTGTCGACACTCTGCTTCACGTTGTACTCCGTCTTCGACTCGGCCGCCTTCGTCGCCTCAATCACATCCCGGACCGCCTTGCGAACCGTTTGCGGCGTGATGCCGTGCTGCCTGTTGTACTCTTGCTGGATCCGGCGGCGGCGGTTCGTTTCGTCGATCGCCGCCTTCATCGACTGCGTGATCGTATCCGCGTACATGATCACCTGACCTTCCGCATTCCGGGCGGCCCGCCCGATCGTCTGAATCAGCGACCGTTCCGCCCGCAGGAACCCTTCCTTGTCCGCATCCAGAATCGCCACCAGCGAAACTTCCGGCAAATCCAGGCCTTCCCGCAGCAGGTTGATGCCGACCAGCACGTCGAACACGCCCATCCGCAGATCGCGCAGGATCATCATCCGCTCCAATGTCTTGATATCCGAGTGCAGATAGCGCACCTTGATCCCGAGATCTTTCAGATAGTCGGTCAGATCTTCCGCCATCTTCTTCGTCAGCGTCGTGACGAGGACGCGTTCATCCCGCTTGATCCGCTTGTGAATCTCGCCCACCAGATCATCGATCTGGCCTTTGATCGGCCGCACGTGAATTTCCGGATCGACCAGACCGGTCGGACGAATAATCTGTTCGACCACCTGCTCGGCCCGTTCCAGTTCATAAGGTCCCGGTGTTGCCGATACGTAGATCACCTGGTTGATCCGCTGCTCAAATTCTTCAAATTTCAGCGGCCGGTTGTCCGCCGCCGAAGGCAGCCGGAATCCGTGCTCGATCAGCGTCAGCTTGCGGCTGCGGTCGCCGTTGTACATGCCGCCGATCTGCGGCACCGCCACGTGCGACTCGTCGATGATCAGCAAAAAATCTTTCGGAAAATAATCGAGCAACGTGTTGGGAGGCGACCCGGCAGGACGTCCTTCCAGATGGCGCGAGTAGTTCTCGATGCCGGAACAGAATCCGATCTCCGCCATCATCTCCAGATCGTAGTTGGTCCGCTGCTCGAGCCGCTGCGCCTCCAGCAGCTTGCCGGCCGCCCGCAATTCCGCCAGTCGCTCCTCCAGTTCGGCGCGGATGCTATTGATCGCCCGCTGCATCTTGTCGCCGGATGTCACGAAGTGGGACGCCGGAAAAATCGCAACATGCTGGCGCGTCCCCACAATCTCGCCCGTCACCACATCGATCTCCGTGATCCGTTCAATCTCATCTCCGAACAGTTCCACGCGAAACGCCTTTTCGCTGCGGGACGCCGGAAAAATTTCCAACACGTCGCCGCGTACGCGAAACGTGCCGCGCACAAAATTGATGTCGTTTCGCTCATACTGCATTTCGACAAGCTTGCGCAGGATGTCGTTTCTTGGCTTTTCCATGCCTACACGCAGCGACAGCACATGTGCCGCATATTCGACAGGGTTCCCCAACCCGTAAATCGAAGATACGGAGCCGACCACGATCACGTCATTCCGCTCCAGCAGCGAGCTGGTGGCCGAATGCCGCAGCTTGTCGATTTCATCGTTGATTTTCGCGTCTTTTTCAATATAGGTATCGGTCGACGGAATGTACGCCTCCGGTTGATAATAATCGTAGTAGGAAACGAAGTATTCGACCGCGTTGTTCGGAAAAAACTCCTTGAACTCGGCAGCCAGTTGGGCAGCCAACGTCTTGTTGGGCGCCAGCACGAGCGTCGGTTTGTTCACTTTGGCGATCACATTCGCCATCGTAAACGTCTTTCCGGAACCGGTGACGCCGAGCAGCACCTGTTGCCTCAACCCGGATCGGATGCCGTTGACCAGCGCTTCAATCGCCTTCGGCTGATCTCCCCGCGGCGAATATTCGGATACCAACTCGAACTTGCCTTTCCGGTCTGCCATCATCCCCACCCTTTCCATACCTCCTATTATACTCCTTCGACCGGCAGGTAACATAACATTTTTATTGTGCAACCAGACTATAGAAACCGAACACGAACTTCTGTTCTATTGTAGCGGAACCGAGAAAAAAAATCCACTTGCAGAATTGGGCATAATGAAAAAGCTTCCTCCGAGGCACTTCTGACGAACTGCCCATTATATAGAGGAAGCTTTTTTGACGTCCGGAATGTATATTGGTTGAATGCCACTAGTTTGAACCTGTTTTTTCAATCTGCCAACGGTCACTGGACAGCGCTGCGCAAAATGAGAATGTTAACCCGCCGATTGGCGGCCCGCCCTTCCGGCGTGTCGTTGCTTGCCACCGGCATATACTCGCCGTATCCGGTTGCCGACAGCCGATCCGGCTTCACCTCGCGAGTTTGCAAATAATACAGCACGTTGAGCGCCCGCGCGGCCGACAGGTCAAAATTGGACCGGAACTGGCTGTTGCGGATCGGCACATTGTCGGTGTGGCCTTCGACCGAAATTTTATTCGGCAGCGCCTTTAAAAATGGGGCAATCCCGTCGAGAATCCGTTCCGCTTCCGGTTTGATCACCGCCGAGCCGGTGTCGTACAGCGCCACATCACGCAACGTGATTTGCACACCTCTTTCGTTCAGTTCCACCATCACTTTGTCGCCCAGGTTGTTTTGTTGGATGTACTGTTTCAGCTTCTGCTCCGCTTCCTTCAAACGCTGGGTTTCTTCCGCCAGTTTACGGCTCGCTTCCAGCGTCTGTTTGTCGACCGAGTTGCCCGCTTCGTTCGGTTGCCCCTGCGACTTCTCAAATTTCGTTCTCATCACACCGGTCGAACCGTCGTAAAACGACTGATTCAGGGAGATCGCAAGTTGCTCGTACCGAGTGATGTCGATTTTTGACATCGCGTATAACACGACGAAAAAAATCATCAGTAGCGTGATCAGATCCGCATAGGTCAACAGCCAGCGCTCATGGTTTTCATGCGTGCCGGCATGGGAGTTACGCCGTCTCGACATCCGCCTCGCCTACCTCCCGCCCGGCTGTTTCCTCTTTCTTTTCGCGATTCGCGGGCGCCAGGAACACTTTCAGTTTCTGCCCGAGAATGCTCGGGTTCTCACCTGCCTGAATCGACAGGATGCCTTCGATCATCAGTTCGCGGATCAAAATTTCCTGCTTGCTGCGCACCTTCAGCTTGTTGGCGATCGGCAGCCACACCACGTTGGCGGAAGCGACGCCGTAGAGCGTAGCAATGAACGCGACGGCGATCGAGGGTCCTAGTTTGCTGGCGTCCTCCAGGTTCGAGAGCACATGCACCAGCCCCATCACCGTTCCGATGATCCCCATCGTCGGCGCAAAACCGCCCGCCTGCTCGAAGAGGGCTGCCCCTTTCGAATGGCGGTCCTCGATGAACGACAGCTCGGTTTCCATGATGCTGCGCACCAGTTCCGGGTCCACCCCGTCAACGACCAAGCGGATTCCATTTTTAAAAAAATCGTCATCATACGATTCGATCTTTTCTTCCAGCGCCAGGATCCCTTCCCGGCGGGCGATCGTCGCCAGTGACACCAGTTCGTCGATCACATCCAGCGGATCCTTCGGCTTGTGGGTAAATGCGATTTTCAGGATCTTCGGCAATTGCTTCAGTTGTTCCAGCGGAGTGCTGACCATCAGTGCCGCCAACGTCCCGCCAATCACAATCATGGCGGCGGTTCCCTGAAACAGGGAGCCGATATGTCCGCCTTCCAGCACAAACGCCCCCGTCAAAAAGCCGACACCGAGAATCAGGCCGAGGATTGTCGTGATATCCATTTCCGCTTCCTCCTGTTGTCACAAGTTTCCATCGTTACGCCGTTGTGTTTTTCTTCCGCTTTGCCGCCCTGCCGAATGAATCGCGGATGCGTTTCCACAGCGGGGGCGCGTCGAGGCGCACATATTCCTGCGTGCTCTCATCCGGCACCAGGATCAGCCCCAGACTGTGGGGTTCCCCCGTAAAGCGCGGTTTGCCCGCAAACCGGATTTCCCCTTGTTCGTCCACCACTTCCAGTTTGATAAAAGCCGGATTTTGGTTCAGCGCAAAGTGCAGATCAAACGGTGTGTTGACCGGCACTCCGTTCGCCTTCACAATCACCTCGCCCGGTTTCAGCTCCAAGCTTTCCGCCGGACTTCCCGGCAGTACGGCCAGGATGCGCAACCCTTGCAGCGGCTTGACAAAGCGGGGCTGGCGAACTTTTTCGTCCTGCATGTCCCATTTGATCAGCAGTTCGTGCGCGGCCGGCGAAAATACCGCCGCCGCCCACAGCAAAGCAGGAACCCACCTGTCCCCAAGCAGCGTCAGCCCCAGCAGGATGATCGCGTACAGGGCGAGGCAGCCGGCGGTTCTCGCCGCTTTTTCGGCCGGATGGCGGGACAGCGCCACACCCGAATAACCAAGTACGGCTGGAATCGGAAAGATTTGCAGCCCCTGTACGGCGGCTGCCGGTAGCAGGATCCACCAGGCGGGCGGTTGCAGTCCGCCGCTTCCGGTCACCACCACAGCCGCCAACGGTAACACCCAGAACTTCTGCAGGATGAAGCCGCCGATCAGCCGCCCCCGTTTTCCCTGTATGAACACAGGACTCGCTCCTTCTTTTCCCTGCAGCCACACCAACAACGCTTCCACCAGATGCAGTGTGGCAACCAGCGCCAGCAAATGCGGAACTGACAGAGCCCGCAGATTGGCGTATGTGTCGGCCAGCCACGGCCAGCGGATCGAATACTCCGGCAACGCCTTGAGCCCCAACGCCAGCACGGACAAAATGCCGCCCCCGTAGGCAAAACAGATAAACCGCAAGTTGAACAACGCCAGCAGGACCGTGACCGCCCACACATAAACAAAGTCGGTCGGGTTCAGCACGATGCCGATCCCGGCGATCAGAAGCGTCGCCGCCGCACCGCCCAAAATCCCGTACGCCAGCGATCGGACGGTCTGCGATTCGGCTGATGTCACACGGACGCCGAACATTTTTCGTTCCAGCTGGACTTGTCTGCGGTATTGCAGGTACACCAAAAGAATCGCGACGTAAAAGAACGGCTGCAGCAGGATTCCGCCAAATCCCCGTGCCAACTCCGAAACAAAAGGCCACACCTGCATCAGCCATTCCCCCCCTGAAACAAAAAACCCCTTGAGAACGTTCGTCCTCAAGGGAATATTCGACGGCAAGACCGTCATTACCTGCTATTTGATCATCGATTGCAACACGGAAATCGCTTTTTCAAGCTGCGTGTCGTTCGTTTTCTTCTTTTCGCGGATCACGTCCATCAATTTGACGGTGGTTTGTCCTTCCACCACGCCGGTCACCGGCAGGCCGTTCATCCGCTGGAACGTTTTCACCGCTTCTTCCGTTTGCGTGCTGAAATATCCGTCGTCCCTGCCCGGAACCAAGCCTACTCCGATCAGCATCTGCTGCAGCGTCTTCACTGCCGCTCCGGTCATGTCACGCTTTAACGGAGTGTCCGGATTGAGCGCCGGCAGATTGAAGTACACCGGCTGCGATACCTGATAATCGGGTTCCACGCCTTTTTTGTGAATCCAGTTGCCTTTCGGGGTTAACCATTTTGCCATCGTATACTTGAAGTTCGACCCGTCTTTAAAATCGTGGCTGGTCTGGACAGTGCCCTTGCCAAACGTCTTTTCGCCGACCAGCGGGTAACCGCCCGACTCTTTCAGCGCGGCCGCCAGAATTTCGGAGGCGCTTGCGGAACCGCCGTTGATCAGGCAGACGATCGGATACTTGGCCGTTTGCAGAGTCGATTTGATCACATCTTTATGGCCGTCCCGGTACTCAACTTGCAAAATCACGCCTTTGTTCGGAACCAGCAAGTTGGCGATTTCGTTCACCTGATCCAACAGACCGCCCGGGTTGTCGCGAACGTCGATGATCAACCCTTTGATGCCTTGTGCTTCCAGCTTTTTGAGCTCTTCCTCAAACCGTTTCGCCGTTTGTTCGGAGAAAGAGGTAATCTGGATCTTGCCGATCCCGTTCCCGAGATTCTCCCCGTAGACCGTCTCCAGCGGAATTTCGTCGCGAACGATCGTCACATGCAGCACATCGGGCGAACCGGGACGCGTGATTTCCAGCTCGGCTTTTGTGCCTTTCTTGCCGCGAATCAGCAAGACCGCCTGGTTGATGTCCATGCCGTCCAGTGTCTGGCCGTTCACTTTGCGGATCTGGTCGCCCGCGCGCAGTCCCGCTTTTTCCGCCGGCGATCCCTTGATCGGGGAAGCGATCGTGACGCGGCCGTCGATCGATTCGATTGTCGCGCCAATTCCCTCAAACGAAGAGGAGAGGGACATATGAAACTGGTCGGCCGTTTCCTTGTCCATATAGGTGGAATACGGATCGCCAAGGGCGGCGATCATGCCGGATATGGCGCCATCAAGCAGTTTTTGGTCATCGACTTCCTGGTAGTAGTTCCCTCGAATCGTCTGGTAGACTTCGTTGAATTTGGCAAAATTGGCCGCCTGCTGCCCGGACCCGAACGCGACACCGGCAACCGACATGCCACCCGTTCTCCACTGCAAAAACCCGTAGGTGGAAGCGGCTCCGGTCAACAACGAAACAACCAGCAACAGGGCGAGGGTGCGTTTGCGCAGATGCATCGATTCACCGCCTTTGTCTCCTGTCTCACAGCGAGTATATGAGACAAGTTGTCAGTCTAGTACTTGCCAAGCAAGGTTCAGATTTTGAGGAATTTGCGAACGGAGAAGGTCGATCCGAAAATGCCGATCAACGAACCGATCAAAAGCAGTGCTCCGCCCACCTGAACCACCAACGATTGCAGCGGGATCAAAGGAATAAACGTATTGGCAAAGTTGCCCAACGCGTACGAATAGCCGGCAACCAGCAGACCGATCGGAATCAGTGCACCCAAAGCCCCCATCAGCAGCCCTTCAAAGAAAAACGGCCAGCGGATGAACCAGTTGGTGGCGCCGACCAGCTTCATGATTTCGATTTCGCGCCGGCGCGAATAGATCGTGATCTTGATCGTATTCGAGATGAGGAAGACGGCCGTCAGCGCCAGGCCGACAATCAGAGCGCCACCCACCCAGCGGACCACGTCCATTACGCGGAACAGCTTTTCGACCGTGTCGCGGCCGTCTTTCACCTTTTCGACAAACGGAAACGTCCGGATCTGGTCGGCCAGCTTCAGCGTATCACGCGGATTCTCCGCTTTCACGACAAATTTGTCAGGCAGCGGATTTTCCATTTCCAAACCGGAGAACAGATCCCGGTGCTCCTTGTATTTCTCCACCATTTGCTTGACGGCGTCTTCCTTTGCGACAAATTCGACCGATTTGACGCCGGGCAACGCTTTCAGCTTGTCCTCCACTTTCTGGATATCGGCGCGGGAGGTCCCTTGCAGGATGAACACGTCCATTTGCACCTGCGATTCCACATCTTTGGTGAGCGCCTGCAAATTCATCGCCACCGTCAGGAACACGCCAAGGATCAGCAGCGACACCACGACCGATCCGATGGCGGCAAATGTCATCCATCCGTTGCGCCCCATATTTTTCAGACCTTCCCGGATGTGACGAAACAGTGTGCTAATCTTCATATCCGTATGCCCCCTGTCGTTCGTCGCGCACAATCCGTCCGTCCTCGATCGCCAGTACCCGCCGTTTCATCGTGTTGACGATCTCCTTGTTGTGAGTCGCCATCACGATCGTTGTGCCCTGTTGGTTGATTTTGTCGAACAGATTCATAATCTCCCAGGAAGTTTCCGGGTCCAGATTGCCGGTGGGCTCGTCCGCGATGATCACAGCCGGTTTGTTCACCAGCGCGCGGGCGACCGCCACCCGTTGCTGCTCGCCCCCGGACAGTTGGTTCGGCAGGTTATTCAGTTTGTCACCGAGCCCCACCAACTCCATTACTTCTTTTACGCGTTGCTTGATTTTCCTCCGGGGAGCCTCAATCACTTCCATCGCAAACGCTACATTTTCCGCCGCCGTCAGCTGCGGCAGCAGCTTGAAATCCTGGAACACAACGCCGATTTGCCGGCGCAACAGTGGAATTTTCCGCTCTTTCAGCCGGTCGACATTGAATCCGTTGACGTAAATCGTACCCTTCGTGGGTTTGACTTCCCGGTACATCAATTTGATAAAGGTGGATTTTCCCGCTCCGCTCGGTCCGACCACATACACAAATTCGCCTCGGTCGATTTTCACGTCAATTCCGTTTAAAGCCGAGACGCCGTTCGGATAGGTCTTCCACACGTTATGCATCTCGATCATGTTTTTTTCACATCCTCCACCCTTATTCGCTGATGCGGCCCCGATTCGCCGCCAGCAAACCGTGCGCCGCCTCACCCCGCGAAGCCCGTCCGCCCCTGTCAATCCACTTCTTGTTTTCGACAGTGTTCCTGAAAATCCTGTTTCATTGAGAAATTATACAGGAGTTTGCCCGCCTGCTGGCAAGGTATTGTTTGCCAATTTGATGAAAACTCCCGTGCCAGCGGTTTAACAGGGGAGCCGGATCGTGTTTTTATGATTCTCTCCATACGTTCGCAGCATGTCCAGCCAAATGGCTTCCTTGATATCGCGGGATTCCGCATCTACAACCTGGTAACCACTCTTGACTTCGTGACAAAAAGCATACTGACCCCGCGCGACCGGTTGAATCTTTGGAAGGTCGCGGGGGTCAGTGTCGTCCTGCTTCATGGTGTGTAGTAACAGACTGCAAATCTTCTGTTTTCCTAAGGGAGTTTTTTTCACTTATTTCCTGGCGAATTCCGACTGTGGCCGACAGGATTCAACACACCTGGAACACTTCTGCCCATCGTGGCAACGAATTCCCGATCTACACTCGGTCAGGCCTTTGGCTCCCATTCTTCCTGTTCCAGCGCCGTTTCCACCCAGTTTGCCAAATCGGCGGTCTGACTTTTTGCCCGTTCCAGCGCCCGCCGAACCTGTTCGCTGCCCGTTCCGCCGTGCACATTGCGAGCGTCCACCACCGTCCGGATGTCGATCACTTGAAACACATCCTGCTCAAACAGCGGGCTGTGCTGCTTGTATTCTTCCATCGTTAGATCCGCCAGGAATTTGCCATGCGAGATGCAGTAGAGCACCAGCTTGCCGATCACCTCGTGCGCTTGCCGGAACGGCAGCCCTTTGCGCACCAGATAGTCGGCCAGATCGGTCGCGTTGGAAAAATCTTCCTTCACAACCTGAGACAGCCGCTCCCGCCGCACTTCCATCGTCCGGATCATGCCGGCAAACAGGGCCAGCGACCCTTTCAGCGTCTCGACCGTATCAAACATGCCCTCTTTGTCTTCCTGCAGATCTTTGTTATAGGCGAGCGGCAGGCTCTTCAGGACCGTCAAGAGCCCGAACAGGTTGCCGTACACCCGCCCTGATTTTCCGCGGATCAATTCGGCCACATCGGGATTTTTCTTCTGCGGCATGATCGACGATCCGGTGCAGTACGCATCATCCAGCTCGACAAATCCGAACTCGGTCGACGACCAAAGCACCAGTTCCTCGCAAAAACGGGACAGGTGCATCATCAGAATCGACGCGCCGCTGAGAAACTCGAGAATAAAATCGCGGTCGCTCACCGCATCCATCGAGTTCTCGTAGATGCGGGAGAAGCCCAGCTCTTTTGCCACCAGTTCGCGGTCGATCGGAAAAGTGGTGCCGGCTAACGCACCTGCTCCCAGCGGCAGCATGTCGATCCGCTTCAATGCGTCCTGCAGGCGTTCCGCATCGCGCGAGAACATGCCGACATAAGCCAACAGATGATGCGCAAACAAGACCGGCTGCGCCCGCTGCAAGTGGGTATAGCCGGGAACGATCACATCGATGTGCTTTTCGGCCGTGTCCACCAGCGCTTGCAATACATCGGCCAGCAAAGCGATAATCTGCTTTGTCTCGCGCCGCAGATATAGATGCATGTCGGTCGCGACCTGGTCGTTGCGCGAACGTCCCGTATGCAGTTTGCCGCCGACCGGCCCGATCCGCTCAATCAAATTTTTCTCAATGTTCATGTGGATGTCTTCATTTTCGACCGCGTACTCGAGCTTACCCGCCTTCACATCTGTTAAAATCGATAAGAGTCCGGCCCGGATCTGGTCCGCATCTTCCTGCGGAATAATGCCGCATGCCCCCAGCATTTTCACATGCGCAAGCGAGCCGCGGATGTCGTCCACGGCCAATTTTTGGTCAAAACGGATCGAAGCGGTAAACTCTTCGACCAGCTTATCCGTCGGTTTGGTAAAACGTCCGCCCCATAGCTTCGACACTTTTCCTACTTCCTTTCGCGCCATATTGTTCCTTTTGCAAGCCGAACGGGACGTCTTATTCATCTACGCTCTGCCGCACCCCGGCCGCTACTTTCAAACGCAGCGCGTTCAAACGGATAAAACCGGTCGCATCCGATTGGTTGTACGCCTGCGTCGGGTCGGCTTCCATCGTGGCGATATACGGATTGTACAAGCTGACCGGGCTCTTCACTCCGGCCGCGATCACGTTCCCCTTGTAAAGTTTTACGCGAACCGTACCGGTTACATTTTTCTGGCTCTCGGTGACCAGTGCCTGCAGCGCCAACCGTTCCGGCGCAAACCAAAAACCATTGTAGACAAGCGAGCTGTAACGCGGGATGAGCGAATCGCGCAGCTGCATCACTTCGCGATCCATTGTGAGCGACTCCATTTTGCGGTGGGCAATAAACAGAATGGTGCCCCCCGGCGTTTCATAAACCCCGCGGCTCTTCATGCCGACGAACCGGTTCTCAACCATGTCCACGCGTCCGATTCCGTGCTTGCCCCCCAACTCGTTCAGCTTCTCCATGACTTGCAGAGGGGTCAGGCGTTCCCCGTTCAGGCCGACGCAATTGCCCTGTTCAAAATCCAATTCCACGTATTCCGGCTGATCCGGCGCTTCCTCCGGCGCAACGGTGAGCACATACATGTCCCGCATTTCCTCGCTGCTGGCGTCGAACCAGGGGTCTTCCAAAACGCCGCTCTCAAAGCTGATATGCAGTAGGTTGCGATCCATGGAATAGGGCTTCGACGCCGTTGCCTGTACCGGGATGCCGTGCTTCTCCGCATACGCGATCATTTCCGCCCGGCCCGGAAATTGTTCACGAAACTCCTCGAGCCGCCACGGTGCGATCACTTCCAGTTCCGGAGCCAGGGCCGCCGCCGTAAGCTCAAACCGCACCTGGTCGTTGCCCTTGCCGGTGGCACCGTGCGCGATCGCGGTTGCCCCCTCGGCCCTGGCGATTTCCACCATCCGCTTGGCGATCAGCGGGCGGGCAATGCTCGTGCCGAGCAAGTACTGTCCTTCGTACAGCGCCCCCGCCTGGAACATCGGAAAAATAAAATCGCGTGCGAACTCTTCACGCAGATCGTCGATGTACACTTTGCTCGCGCCCGTGCGCATCGCTTTTTCCTCGAGCCCTTCCAATTCCTCTTTCTGCCCGATATCTGCCGTAAAGGCGATAATCTCAGCATCATAAGTCTCTTTCAGCCAGGTCAGGATCACAGACGTATCCAATCCGCCAGAGTACGCCAATACAATTTTCCGCTTTGCCATCGGTTTCCTCGCTCCGTTCAACTGAATATAATAAGCTTCCTTTTCACTCTGCACATACAGGCATCATTGTCTATAAAAACACAGAGCCTGTCAACCGCGCCAACGGTCCCGGCCTACGCCGGTTCCGGTGACCATTGCCTGCACCGGCTCCGGCGTCCGTGGCCCCGCACCTGCCGTTACCCAATGGTGGCAACCAGAATCGCTTTCTGGACGTGCAGCCGATTTTCCGCTTCATCAAAAACAACCGAGTGCGGACCGTCGATGATCTCGGAAGTCACTTCCTCCCCGCGGTGCGCCGGCAGGCAGTGCATAAACAGGTAATCCGGCTTTGCATGGCGGCAGAGCGCTTCGTTCACCTGGTACACGGCAAATTTCTCGACACGCTCCGCCTGTTCCGCTTCCTGCCCCATGCTGGCCCATACGTCGGTATACACCAGATCCGCGTCTTTCACCGCTTCCACCGGATCCTTGGTAAACACCAATTCTGTACCAGATTCTTCGGCGAACGCTTTTGCCTGTTCGACCACCGCCGGGTCGCATTCATACCCTTCCGGCGTTGCCACCCGCATGTTCAGGCCGAACTTGGGAGCCGCCTGGATCCAGGAATTGGCCATATTGTTGCCGTCCCCGACATAGGCAACCGTCAGTCCTTTTAACGTCCCTTTGTATTCTTTCAACGTCAGGACGTCAGCCAGCACCTGGCAAGGATGGTGCAGATCGGTCAGTGCATTGATCACCGGCACGCTCGCATGTTCGGCCAATTCCACCACGTCCTCGTGGGCAAACGTCCGGATCATGATCGCGTCCACATAACGCGACATCACTTTCGCCGTGTCGGAAATCGGTTCCCCGCGCCCGAGCTGCGTATCGTTGCCAGCCAGAAAAATCGCATGCCCGCCCAACTGGTACATGCCGACTTCAAACGACACCCTGGTTCTCGTCGACGCTTTTGTAAAGAACATGCCGAGCGTCTTGCCCAACAGCGGCTGATAGGGTTCCCCCATTTTCTGCTTGTGCTTGATCCGTTCCGCCAGCGAGATCAGATAGTCCAGCTCCGCCGGCGAATAATCCGCAAAATCGATAAAATCGCGGCCTTTCAGCCGATCGACTTGCCACTCCTTGATCACAGGCATCGGTTTGGCCATCCTTTTCTCCCCCCATACCCAAAAATGGGCCGCTAATAAATAAAAGAAGTGTTACCCCGTCGGCCGCCGCATGGCCCACGACAATTTCCATCCCACCGGCCGCACATGTACTCGGACAAGGTGTACCGAAACGTTGTCCCGTCACTTGACCGGAGCGGGTGCCAGCGGTTGCGGCGCCAGATCCGGCTGCCGTTCCAGCGCCATCAGCAGAGCGCCTGCCGTATCGAGCGATGTCAGGCACGGCACGCGCGTTTCCACGCTGTAGCGCCTGAGCCAGAAGCCCAATCGTTCCGGGTCCTGGCCGCGCGTCGGAATGTTCAAGACCAGTTGGATACCCCCCGCTTTCAACAACCCTTCGATCGCCTCGCGTTCCTTCTCCACCGGGACAACCTCTTGGATCCCGTTCTCCGCCAGAAGCCGGGCTGTTTGCGGCGTTGCGTAGAGCGTGAAGCCAAGCTCCGCATACCGTTTCAGCAGCGGAATCGCCGCCGCTTTCTCGCGATCCGTGATCGCGCAGAACAGCCCGCCGGGTTGCAGCCCGATGCCGATCCCGGAAAATGCGCTGGCCGCCGCCGCCGCATAATCTTTTCCGATACCCAGCACTTCGCCGGTAGATTTCATCTCCGGACCGAGGTGAATATCGAATCCGGTAATCTTTGCAAATGAGAACACCGGCGCTTTCACCACCACATAAGGCTGTTTCGCAGCAAGCCCTGTGCCGAAGCCGCAGTCCGTCAGCTTCCGTCCCAACTGCACCTGCACCGACAAATCGATCAACGGAATCCCCGTCACTTTCGAGATGATCGGCACCGTGCGGGATGCACGCGGATTGACTTCCAGCACGTACACGCGTCCGTCGAAAATCACAAACTGAATGTTGACGAGACCGATAACCGGCAGGTGCCGGCCGATTTTTTCCGTATAATCGACGATCGTGGCAATCTCCTGCTCTGTGAGCGACTGCGGCGGATAGACCGCCATCGAATCGCCCGAGTGGACACCGGCCCGTTCGATATGCTCAAAAATCCCCGGAATCAGCACGTTCTCCCCGTCACACACGGCATCGACTTCGACTTCTTTTCCAGCAAGGTAAGCGTCGATCAAAACCGGATGCTCCGGGTTGACATCGACCGCCAGACGCATGTAATCGCGCAGTTCCTGTTCATTGTAGACAATCGCCATCGCCCGGCCGCCGATCACATAGGACGGTCGGACCACCACCGGATACCCGATCTGCGCCGCGACCGTCACGGCAGACTCCACGTCGGTTGCGGTGCCGCCTTCCGTTTGCGGAATTCCCTGCTCCAGCAGGAACCGGCGAAACTGGTCGCGGTCTTCCGCCCGATTCACCCCCGCCAGCGGAGTTCCGGCGATTTTCACGCCGCTTCCGGCCAACGCTTTTTCCAGCTTGGCTGCCAGATTGATGGCAGTCTGTCCGCCATACTGGATCAGAACCTGCTCGACACCTTCCTTTTCGATCACCGCCAGCACGTCTTCCAGCGTCAACGGTTCAAAATACAACCGGTCCGCCGTGTCAAAATCGGTCGACACTGTCTCCGGATTGTTGTTGATGATGACCGTTTCATACCCTTGCCGCTTCAGCGCCCACACCGCATGCACCGAGCAGTAATCAAACTCGATCCCCTGCCCGATCCGGATCGGCCCAGAGCCGATGACAAGCGCCTTTTTCCGGTCGGAAGGCGTCACTTCATCCTGACAGCGATAAGTCGAATAGTAGTAAGGTGTCGCCGACTCAAATTCGGCCGCACATGTATCAACCAGTAAATAGGAAGGCAGAATGCCTGCCGCAAGCCGTTTCGCCCGGATGTCTTCGCCGGTGAGCCCGGTGAGTCTCCCAATTCGCTCATCGGAGAAGCCGAGCTTTTTCGCTTCCAACAGAAGTTCATCGGTCAGCCCGGCTGCACCGACGGCAGCCAGTTCCGTTTCGAATCGGATCAATTTGGCCAGCTTGCTGATGAAAAATCGGTCGATCCCCGTCAAGCCGCAAATCTGCCCAACTGGCCAACCGCGGCGTAGCGCTTCCGCCGCTGCAAACAACCGGCGGTCGTCCGGTTCCTTCGCGAGAATCCGCTGCAAATCGGCATCCGGCAGATCGGACAGGCCTTTCATCTGCAAGCCGTCAAGCCCGATGTCGAGCGAGCGGATCGCTTTTTGCAAAGCGGCTTCGAATGACCGCTCGAGCGCCATCACCTCGCCCGTCGCCTTCATCTGCGTTCCCAGCGTGCGGTCGGCTGTCGGGAATTTGTCGAACGGCCAGCGCGGGATTTTCACCACCACGTAATCGAGTGCCGGTTCAAACGACGCATAGGTCTTGCCTGTGACCGGGTTGAGAATCTCGTCCAGCCGTTTTCCGACCGCGATCTTGGCGGCCATCTTGGCGATCGGATAGCCGGTCGCTTTCGACGCGAGCGCCGAGGAACGGGACACGCGCGGATTCACCTCGATCACGCAATAGTCCCGGCTGGTCGGGTGCAGCGCAAACTGCACGTTGCAGCCGCCCTCGATTTTCAACGCCCGGATGATTTCCACCGCCGCCGTCCGCAGCATCTGGTATTCCTGGTCGGTCAACGTCTGCGAGGGGGCCACCACGATGCTATCCCCGGTGTGCACCCCGACCGGATCGATATTTTCCATATTGCAGATCGTGATGCAGGTGTCAGCCGCATCGCGCATCACTTCATACTCGATCTCTTTCCAGCCCTTGATGCTCTGCTCGACCAGGATCTGGCCGATCGGGCTCTGCTTCAACCCGCGCGTGGCGATCGCCTTGAACTCTTCCATCGTTTCGGCAATGCCGCCGCCCGTTCCCCCCAGCGTGTACGCAGGGCGGATAATCACGGGAAGGCCGATTTTTTCCACAAACTCGATCCCTTCCGCAAGCGATTCCACCACCTTCGACTGGGGAATCGGCTGCCCGATCGAATTCATCAGGTCTTTAAACAGCTGGCGATCCTCCGCCTGCTTGATCGACTCAAGCGATGTTCCAAGCAGCTTGACGCCGTACCGCTCCAACACTCCCGCCTCATCAAGCTGCACCGCCAGGTTCAGGCCGGTCTGGCCGCCGAGCGTGGCCAACAGTCCGCCGGGCCGCTCCGCTTCGATAATCCGCGTCAGCGTATCCACATTCAAAGGTTCTATATAAACGACATCGGCCACATCCAGATCGGTCATGATCGTGGCCGGATTCGAATTGACAAGCACCACGCGGTAGCCTTCCTCCCGCAGCGCCTTGCACGCCTGCGTGCCCGCATAGTCGAATTCGGCCGCCTGCCCGATCACGATCGGCCCGGAACCGATGACCAGAATCGTCTCCCGGGCAACAGGACTAGGTTGCGTGTACAAGATGACGTTCCCCCTGTTCCGCCATATGTTGCAAGAATTTCTCAAACAATCCTTCCGAATCGCGCGGACCCGGGCATGCTTCCGGATGGAACTGCACCGAAAAAGCAGGCAGGCTTTTCACACGAATGCCCTCGATCGATCCGTCATTCACGTTGATATGCGTCACTTCCAACGCAGCCGGGATGTCTTCGGCGAGCACCGCATATCCGTGATTCTGCGATGTGATCCAGACCCGCCCGGAGGTCAGTTCTTTTACTGGATGGTTGGAGCCGCGGTGGCCGAACAACATTTTGCCGGTTTTCGCTCCGAACGCGAGTGCCAGTAGCTGATGGCCCAAGCAGATCCCCATCAGCGGATAGGTTCCGGCCAATTTTCGAATCGTCGGTAACACGTCTGCACAGTCGATCGGGTCGCCGGGACCGTTCGACAGCAGAATGCCGTCCGGACGCAGTTCCCGGATCGTTTCGAACGATGTCCTGGCCGGAACGACCGTGACTTTGCAGCCCATGTGTACCAGCGAGCGAATGATGTTCGTTTTGGTTCCGAAGTCGATCACCACAACGTGGTACCTGCCGCTTTCGGAAGCTTGATACATGGCGGGAGTCGTCACCCGTTCCACATGCCCTTTCATTGTCTCCGGGAAGTCGAGTTCGTCGGCGGTTGGTGGATCACCGCCTTCATCGGGGACGATCCAGCCTTTCAGCGCCCCTTTGTCGCGAATCATGCGCACGATCGTTCTTGTATCGACACCGGTCAGTCCGACGATTCCCTGTTCAGTGAGATAATCGGACAAGGTTTGGTTGCTTTGCCAATGGCTCGGTTCGTCGCACGCCTCTGCCGTTACAAAACCGGAAAGCCACGGCTTGCGGGACTCAAAATCCTGCGGGTTGATGCCATAGTTGCCGATCAGCGGGTAGGTCATCACCACGATTTGTCCGGCGTAAGAGGGATCGGTCAGAATCTCCTGATACCCCGTCATTCCGGTATGAAAGACGACTTCTCCGTAACCTCGTCGCGGCTTTCCGATGATCGTGCCAGCAAACATCTGTCCGTTCTCGAGGATCAGCCGTCCCTTCAACGCGCGGCCGGAACACGCGGTATCCCTGGCCTGGCTTATGCTGGTTGTATGCGACATCCCGATTCCCTCCCTGAAACATTCACTCTCTCTTTTGTATATAAATGCATCATCTCGAATTATTATACGTTTACATGAATAAATTTGCAATGTTTTTTCGAAGGGCACTTTCGGAGAGCGCTTGTCCCGATGCCGGAAAAACTGGAACGGCGGGCACCATTCCGGCCCCCGCCGCATATAGTACAGTATCCCAGGCACCGCTCCATCCCGTACGGAGGTGTATAGACAAAGGGAGCGGAGCGTTGATATAGATGCTCTTTCCGGAAGAGCCCCTCTTATAAGGCCCACGGGCCTTTTTATTTTGCTCGCAGGGCAACCGCCGCTCCCTCATCCCCCGTTCAAGCCGACGCGTGTGCGTTTTTATAAAAAGAAGAAAACCCGGTGCCGATACCGGGTCTATCGAAAACCTGCCCATCCCGCCCCGACCAGGGCAATGCCAAAAAATACGATAAACGCAATCAGAAAAGCGATCGCCCACCAAGACCAGCCTCCCCAGAAGCCGGCACCGGGCGCACCTGCAAACGGAAACATGCGTACTCCCTCCCGTTAGCTCTTTCCGCGGCGGACTTGTGTTTGCTGAGTCCACTCGCAGAATTCTGTGCTGGTCTATTGTACGCCCGCTTTGCAACCGGCGTATGGACAGCCGCCCTGGTCCGCACAAAATGGGCTTGCCAATTTTCTGACACCCATTACACAAAAAAACCGTAGACGGGACATGCAGCTACGTGTATACTTATACTAAATTTTGTATACTTATTTACGGAGTGGATTCCCATGCAGTTTCGCAAAGCCGTAATGGGCGATACGGAAGCGATTTACGAGCTGATTCAGATGAATGCGGATCTTGGACTGCTGTTGCCGCGTCCGCGCATTTCGATATATGAGAATCTGCAATCCTTGACGGTGATCGAAGAAGACGGGCGGATCATCGGGGTGGGCGGCCTGCACATCCTGTGGAAAGATCTGTCGGAGATCCGGTCGCTGGCGATCGCCCCGGACAAAAAAGGGAGAGGGCTCGGCCGGGAACTTGTGTCGCGCTTGGTCAAGGAATCGTTCCAACTGGGAATTCCCCGCGTGTTGTCGCTCACCTACCAGGTCGACTTCTTCCTGAAATGCGGGTTTCAGATCGTGCCAAAAGACACGCTGCCGCACAAAGTATGGAAGGATTGCATCAATTGCAGCAAGTTCCCGACCTGCGACGAAACCGCGATGTTGCGGGTAATGGAGTGAAGAAAATGGGCCGCCTGCGAAGGGCGGCCTTGTTGCTTGGAGCGGATGACGCAGGGATGTTTGGATTGCGGCGCATTCGGCCGCGGCAATTTTATCCCTTTGTTTCCGGGTGCACCACCGCCGCCGTTTTGACATCCACAAGCAATCAGACCACATAGGAAAAGCCCTACTGTCACCAAGTGACTGTGGGCTTTTTGTATCAAAATATATGCGGCCCACCTGCATGGGACGCAAGCTTCAATCGCTGTCTGGTCATCCGCTATGTGAGCGGTTTTTTGCGATCAAACGGGCTGATACAATTTTGCCAGAACCTGATCCAGAATCTCGACTGCCTGGTCGATCTGTTCCTTCGTTACGACCAAAGGCGGCGTGAAGCGAACCGTGTTGCCGCCGGCCACCGTCAGCAGCAGCCCTTTTTCCAGACACGCCTGCACTACCTCTCCAGCCGGGCGGTCGAGCGTCAATCCAACCAGCAATCCCATACCGCGCACCTCTTGCGCAACCGGATGTTTGTCTGCCAGCGTCTGCAATTTTCCCGCCAGGTATTGGCCAGTTTCCCGCACGTGTGCGAGGATTCCCTGCTGCAGCAAAATGTTCACCGTGGCAAGCCCGGCGGCGGTCGCCAGCGGGTTGCCGCCAAACGTGCTCGCGTGCGTCCCCGGCACCATCACAGCGGCGATCTTTTGTTTCGCCAGAACGGCACCGATCGGTACTCCGTTCGCCAATCCTTTGGCCAGTGCGATGATATCTGGTTCCACTCCCAACTGTTCATACGCAAAAAATGTCCCGGTCCGGCCGACGCCGGTCTGCACTTCATCAAAAATCAGCAGGATGCCGTGCTCGTCGCACAATTGCCGGATCGCTGCCAAAAACTCCTGGCCGAACGGGCGTACGCCGCCTTCCCCCTGCACCGGTTCCAGCAAAATCGCGCAGGTCTTCTCAGAGACAAGCGATTGCACCGACGCGAGATCACCCGGTTTTGCATAGTGAAACCCCGGCACCAACGGCCCGAACCCTTCCTGATACTTGGCCTGGCAAGTGGCGGTCAGCGCTCCCAGTGTGCGCCCGTGGAAGGAATGCTCAAACGCGATGATCTCGTGTTTGTGCGGGCCGTATGTCTGATATGCGTAGCGGCGGGCCATTTTGATCGAACCTTCAATCGCTTCCGCCCCCGAGTTGCAGAAAAAGACCTTGTCGCAACAAGACAACTCCGTCAATTTTTGCGCCAGTTCGATCTGGCCGGGAATGTGGTACAGGTTGGAGCAATGCAGCAGCGTCCGGGCCTGTTCCGCGATCGCCTGGGCGATCTCCGGATGGGCGTGCCCGAGCGCGGTCACCGCAATGCCCGCCGTAAAATCGAGATACCGCTTGCCCTCCGCATCATACAGCCAGACGCCCTCCCCCTTGACCATTGTCACCGGCCAACGGCCGTAGGTCTGCATGACAGGATTGCTGATGTGCGCCTGATTTTGGCTTGTTGTGTTGCTCATGCGGATTCCCCTCCGATCACCATCGTTCCGATCCCCTGATCGGTAAATACTTCCAGCAGCAGCGCATGCGGCTCTTCTCCGTTCAAAATATGAACATGCTTCGCTCCCGCCGCCAACGCCTGCAAACAGGCCTCTACCTTCGGCACCATGCCGCCCGTGATCTGGCCTTCCGCCAGCAGAGCCTGAATCTCTTGCGGCGTCACCTGGTTGAGAATCTCCTTGCCGGCCGGCGTTTCGCGCATAATGCCGGGCACGTCGGTCAACAGGACCAATTTTTCCGCCTGCAAGGCGCCCGCAATCGCGCCTGCCGCCGAGTCCGCATTCACATTGTAACGGACTCCCTGATCGTCGACGCCGATCGGCGCAATGATCGGCACCACCCCCGCATCGATCAGTTGTTCAATGAAGGCGCTGTTGACACCGATCACTTCCCCCACCAGGCCGAGGTCTTCCCGTTTTTGCCGCACTTGCAGCAATCCGCCGTCGACGCCGGTCAGCCCGACGGCCGCCACGCCGTGTTTGTAGAAGGTGGCTGCGATTCGTTTGTTGACACTTCCGCCCAGCACCATTTCGACCACATGCATCGTCTCCGGGTCGGTAACGCGCAGTCCGTCAACAAACCGGGACTCGATCTGCAAACGCTTGAGGAGCCCGGATATCTCTTTGCCGCCGCCGTGCACAACCACCGGCCGAATCCCCGCCTGCTTCAGCCAAATGATGTCGAGAATCACCTGTTCAAACGGACCGCCCATCGCGGAACCGCCGTATTTGATCACCATCGTTTTGCCGGCAAACCGCTGAATGTAGGGCAATGCCTCGATCAACACGGATGCCTTCGCTGTCCACTCCGTCATTCCGTCTCCTCCCGCTTTTGCACCGGTGCATGTGTCTCTTACGTGCGATAGCTTCCATTGATTTTTACATATTCGTAGGTCAGATCGCAGCCGTAGGCGGTCGCTTCCGCCTCGCCGACTTGCAGGTTCACTTTGAACACAACCGGATCTTTTTCCAATTCCCGCGTCGCCGCCGCTTCATCGAACAAAAGCCCCATGCCGTTCGCCGCCACCTGCACGTCTCCGATCCAGATGCCCACCCGACTCGGATCGACATACGCCCCGGAACGCCCGACCGCCATCATCAGCCGTCCCCAATTCGCATCCGCGCCAAACACGGCCGTTTTCACCAGACTGGAACCGACGATCGTCTTCGCCACTTTTTCCGCATCCTGCTCGGTACGGGCCCCGGTTACTTCAGCGACGATCAAGCGGGTGGCGCCTTCCCCGTCGCGCGCGATCGCCTTTGCCAAATGCAGCGCCACCGCTTCAAACGCCTCAGCAAAAATCGGCCATTCCGCATGCGCGGGAGTCAACGTATCGCTCCCGGCCATCCCGTTCGCCAGCGCCAGCACCATATCGTTGGTGCTAGTATCTCCGTCGACTGTGATGCGGTTGAATGTACGGTTTGTCACCTGCCGCAGCAGGTCTTGCAGCGCCGCCTGCTCAACTGCCGCATCGGTCGTAAGAAACGCCAACATCGTCGCCATATTCGGATGAATCATGCCGGACCCTTTCGCCACTCCGCCGATGGTGACCGGTTGACCATTGATTGTCACCTGCACGGCCGTCTCTTTTTTCACCAAATCGGTGGTCATGATCGCTTCTGCAAAATTACCGCCGCCCTGCCCGGACAACTGGCGCATGGCTTCCGCAATCCCCGCTTCGATCCGGTCCATCGGCAACAACACACCGATCACGCCGGTCGATGCGACTCCCACCAGTTCCTTGTCGATGTGCAAGGATTCCGCAGTCAAGGCTTGCATGGCCTGCGCGTCCAGCAGACCTTGCTCACCTGTACACGCATTCGCGTTGCCGGAATTGACAACCACCGCTTGCAGCTGGCCTTTTTTTGCCAGCGATTGCTTGGTAACCAGCACCGGCGCTGCCTGCACTGCATTGGTCGTGTACACCCCGGCCGCCGCCGCCGGCACGTCCGATACCAAGATTGCTACATCTTTTTTCGTTCGATTGCCGTTTTTCACCCCGGCAGCCACTCCTGCCGCCCTGTATCCTTTCGGCGATGTCAAGCCGCCGTTTTCGAGAATCTTGATTTTGCTTGCCGCCTTCAACACAATGTGCCCCTCCCCCCACAGAAATCGGAAAAGACTCCGCTCTCCCTTTAAAAAATTGTGTGAACCCGTCACTGTCTACCAGACCCAGCACTGGCTCCCGGCTCATGCACGATGGGAATTTGCTTACGGGTACAAAGGTACCGACACCAACCCGGTTGTCTCCTCCAGCCCCATCATGATGTTCAGGTTTTGAATCGCTTGCCCGGAAGCACCTTTGACCAGGTTGTCGATCGCGGACAATACGGTCAGCCGCCCCGTTCGAGAATCGAGCGACAATCCGATGTCGCACAGGTTGGACCCGCTCACTTCCTTCGTCTGCGGATAATTCCCTTCCGGTCGGATTCGAACGAACTGCTTCCCTGCATAAGTGCTGCGGTATAGATCAAACAGCCGCTCTTGCGTCCACCCTTCGGCCACTTTCGCATAACAGGTGGCCAAAATCCCTCTTGTCATCGGCACCAGGTGGGGGGTGAAAGTGATCAGCACCGGCGCCCCGACAACCCGCGACAACTGCAGCTCGATCTCCGGCGTATGCTGATGTTGATTCACCCGGTACGCTTTGAAATTCTCATTGACCTCCGAAAAAATCGACCCGACCGCGGCCGTCCGTCCCGCTCCCGATACGCCCGACTTGGCGTCGACGATGATCGAATCCAGTTCGATCGCGCCCTCCTTCACAAGCGGCAATAATGCCAGCAGCGTGGCTGTCGGATAGCATCCCGGATTAGCGACCAACCGGGCGCCTTGTATCTCACCCCGATACCATTCGGACAGTCCGTACACAGCCTGGTTTTGCAACGATTCCGGGACGGGTGTTTTTCCGTACCAAGTCTCATACAGTTCGGCAGGCAACCGCAAGTCGCCTCCGAGATCGATCACCCGCACGCCTTTCCCGATCAGAGACGGCACAATCCCGGCAGCGTGACCGCTGGGAAGCGCGATCAACGCGACATCCGCCCGTTCTGCGATCTGATCGGGATCGGCCGTTTCCACCCGGTGGTCGTAAAGCCCTTGAAAATGCGGATAGATGTCTTGAATCTGCTTGCCTGCCGAAGAATCCCCGGCCATATATGTGATTTCCACCTGCGGATGACGATGCAAATGGCGCAATAGCTCAATGCCCGTATACCCGGACGCTCCCACAACCGCGGTGCGGATCATGTTTCTCCCTCCAGCCCGAAACCTTGCCAGTTCTGAAATGGGTTCGATACCGAACCATATGAATGATTATACATATGTATGAATAAAATCTCAACCAAAATTGCAGAAACAGACAATCTGTACATGAAGGCGCAAGGCAGTGGGATTATCCATAACGTAAGTTCGGGGGTAGGCATCACAGGGTTTCGGGGAATCAGCGGCTATGCATCGACCAAAGGAGCGATTGAATCGCTTACAAGAAGTTTGTCGCTCGAGTTTGGCGGCCACGGCATCTGCTTCACTCTTATGCATCCACCCTTAACCAATACAAAATCGGCTGCACCGCTAGGCATTCCCGTACAAGCCATGGCAGATCCCCAATCTGTGGGTCGCAAACTCGCCGGAAAAATTTTGTCCACCCGTCCTGTAATAACTCCCAATTTCCAAACGAGCCTATATCTCTTGCTTGCCCGAAAATTCCCGGGTGTGGTGGGGAAACTATTTTGCAAATTGACAGAAAATGCGCAGTTGAAACCACAAAAGTAAGGCACCTAATAAAAATACCCCCGATCCGATTCGGGGGTACCCGTTTACTTCACGACGATTTTCGCTTGCATGCTGCTGTGTCCGGAGCCGCAAGGAACCGAGCAGACCACCAGATAGTCGCCCGGTTTGTCCGGCGTCCAGGTGATCGTCTTTTGCTCGCCGCTTTTCAGTTTTTCATTGATGTTTGTATTGGTGATCAGGAACCCATGCGCTCCGGATTGGTCTTCCAGCGTCAGTGTGACCGGTTGTCCGGCTTTCAGCTCGCCTTGCGTCACTTCAAACTTGTAGTTCGATCCGACGATTTTCGCCTTTTGCGGTTCATTGGTAAATGTCGGATCGGGAATCGCCGCCGATTGGTTACCGCCGCATCCGGCCAGCACGGCAAGCGATACAACGGCCATAGCGATCCATGTGGCATGCTGTTTCATCTGATTCCCTCCTGTCCGATTGACATCTTACCACAATTCGAAACCGGAAGGGTTGAAAGATTTGTGACGCTATGGTTTCAGGATTCGTTCAACCGTCGCAATCACATTTTGGACGGTGAATCCATACTCTTCGATCACTTTGTTACCCGGTGCCGAGGCGCCAAATTGCGTAATGCCCATGATTGCGCCTTGTTCGCCGACATAGCGTTCCCACCCCATCGGATGGCCCATCTCAATCGCTACACGGGCTTTCACATTTGGCGGCAAAACCTCATCTTTGTATGCTTGCGGTTGCTTCTCAAACAACTCCCAGCTCGGCATGCTGACCACACGAGTCGCAATGCCTTTTTGATTCAATTCTTGTTGGGCTTTCAGCGCCAGGCTGACTTCGGAGCCGGTCGCAATTAGAATCACTTGCGGACCGGACGGAGCATCTGCAATCACATAGGCGCCGCGAGCCACTTTTTCAAAAATGTTGTCGGTTGTCTGTTCCAGCACCGGCAACCCCTGCCGGGACAATACCATCGCGACCGGCTCTTCGCTTTCCGCCACGGCGTAGCGATAGGCAGCCACCGTTTCATTTGCGTCGGCCGGACGCAGCACCGTGATGCCGGGAATTGCCCGGATCGCCGCCAGATGCTCGATCGGTTGGTGGGTCGGACCATCTTCGCCAACGGCGATGCTGTCGTGCGTCAGCACATAGATGACAGGCAGTTTCATCAAAGCGGACAACCGCATCGCCGGACGCAAATAATCGGAAAACACGAAGAACGTGCCTCCGTATACCTTCACCCCGCCGTGCAGCATCATGCCGTTGAGGATCGCGCCCATCGCATGCTCGCGCACACCAAACCAGATGTTTCGGCCGCTGTAGTCTTTTGCACTGAAAACGGCAGCCTCTTTTAACGTCGTTTTATTGGAGGACGCCAGATCAGCCGATCCACCCAGGAAGAAAGGAACTGTCTTGGCAATCGCGTTCAACGCTTTGCCGGATGCATCGCGCGTTGCGATTTTTCCGTCGGCAGGCGAGAATTTCGGCAGATGTGAATCCCAGCCGGCCGGAAGTTGATTCTGCATGGCGCTCTCAAATTGTTTGGCCAAATCGGGAAATTCCTGTCGATAACGGGCAAATCGTTCATTCCATTCAGCTTCCGCCTGTTGCCCCTTTTGCTTCACTTGGGCAAACAGTTCCCGCACTTCATCCGGCACATGGAACGGTTCATGCGGCCAGTTATATGCCTGTTTGGTCAGTTTCGATTCTGCTTCGCCAAGCGGCGCCCCGTGCACCTCAGAGGTTCCTGCCCGGTTCGGGCTTCCATAGCCGATCGTCGTGCGAATTTCGATCAGGCTCGGACGCTCGCTCTCCTCTTTTGCTTGCGCAATCGCTTTTTCGATCGCGTCCAAGTCGTTTCCGTCTTCCACCCGCAACACTTGCCAGCCATACGCTTCAAACCTTTTGCCTACATCTTCCGTGAATGCCAGATCGGTTTCTCCGTCCAGCGAAATTTGGTTCGAATCGTACAAAACGATCAGCCGGCCCAATTTTAAGTGGCCCGCCAAAGAAGCCGCTTCTGCTGACACGCCTTCCATCAGGTCACCGTCTCCGCAGATCGAATAGGTGTAGTGATCGACCAGTTCATGGCCCGGCCGGTTATACAGCGCCGCCATATGGCGTTCCGCCATCGCCATCCCGACCGCCATCGCGATCCCTTGCCCGAGTGGCCCGGTTGTCGCTTCGACGCCGGGGGTATGGCCGTACTCCGGATGTCCGGGCGTGCGGCTGCCCCATTGCCGGAATTTTTTCAGATCGTCCATCGTCACATCATAGCCGCACAGGTGAAGCAGGCTGTACAACAACATCGATCCGTGTCCGGCCGACAGCACGAACCGGTCGCGGTTGAACCAGGACGGATTGGCAGGATTGTGCCGCATAAACCGGGTCCACAGGACGTACGCCATCGGCGCTGCTCCCATCGGCATGCCCGGATGGCCGGAGTTCGCCTTGTCTACCGCATCGATGGACAGGGTGCGGATTGTGTTAACCGCCAGTTGTTCGACTGAGTTCACTGTCATGGATGACTCTCCCTCCAAAAAATGTTCTGTTAGCTGATGCCGCACGCATTGATCTGGGGCGATAAGGCATATTTTTACATGGTGGGAAGGCGGAACCCTTCTCCCAACACTTCATGCGCATCGGCGACGATCACAAACGCGTTCGGATCGATCGACCGTACGAGATCTTTCAGGTTCGATACTTCCGATTGGCTGACGACACAGAGCAAAATGCTGCGCTCCTCCCCCGTATAGCCGCCCACTGCTTCGATCTGGGTGACCCCCCGGTCGAGTCTATGTAAGATTTGTTCTTTGATTTCACCGCTATGTGACGAAATGATAAAAGCCATCTTGGAACGGGCCAAGCCTTCCTGTATAAAATCGATCGTCTTGCCGGTGACAAACAGGCTGACCAGCGCATACAAAATGCGCTCCAGGCTGAACATGACAGCGGCCGTGGCGATGATCACTCCGTCGATGATCAGCAGCAATACGCCCGGTGAGATCCCGGTCAGCTTCTGCGCCAAACGGGCCAGCAGATCGGTGCCTCCCGTCGTGGCACGCCCGCGGAATACGACCCCGAGACCGGCTCCCAGTAACACCCCACCGTAGATCGAGGCCAATAGCGGCTCGTTGGTGAGGGGCGCCGTTCTGAGATCATGGGTGGCCTGAATCATCCCGGCCAAGATGACAAAACCATACAGCGTTTTGACTCCGAACGCTTGTCCGCCCAACATCCTCCACCCGGCAACAAACAAGGGGACGTTCAACAAAAGCGTTGTAACGGAAATCGGCAGGCCGAACAAGTACTCCAACAGAATACCGACGCCGGTCAGCCCGCCCGTTACAATCTGGTTCGGAACAAACACCCAATTGACGGAAACCGCGATCAAAAAAGCGCCAATTGTGACGAACACGACATCGCGTACCCATGAACGGGATGGCGATACACGAGTCCGATTGCGTTTCACACAAGATCACCCAGTTGTTTGCGACATCCCGATTTTAGTATGTACAGAATGCAGCTTCCGGCGACGCCAGTTTTTCCTTCAACGAAGTATACCACAGCCCATGATCACAATCCACATCCGAAAATACAAAAAACGCTTTAGCCATCTTCGGCTAAAGCGTTCCCCAATATCGCCTAGCGACGACCTACTCTCCCAGGGCTTCCTGCCCAAGTACCATCGGCGCTGGAGAGCTTAACTTCCGTGTTCGGGATGGGAACGGGTGTGTCCTCTCCGCTATTGTCACTAGACAACATACTCCGCAAAGTGACGTGCAGCTTCGCAGTGAATTCCGAGTACTTTGCGGGAACCCCGGAATCACTGGCTGCAGCCTCGTTCGGCGTTCCGGCACGGATGCCG